>JACPXA010000011.1 GCA_016196785.1 Elusimicrobiota bacterium | reverse complement strand
CACTCGCTTCCTCTATGACGGCGACGGCGGCCGGGTCCAGTTGATCACCCCCACCACCACGACGACCACCATCGGCTCCCTCTATGAGGTCCTCCCCGGAGGCACCACCCGAACCCACATCTTCTTTGGGCCCACACGTCTCGCTACCCTCGAGCGCACCCCGCTCTTGCTGGCCAAGGGGACTGTCCCCTGCCGCGCCTACGCTTCGCTCCGCCGCTTCTTCCGCGCCGTCGAGGAGACCTTCGTCGGAAAGGCGTACGCCTCCACCACTCTGCCGCCGGGAGTTTCTCTCAAGTTCTATCACGGCGACCACCTGGGCTCCGTCAACCTGATCACGGATCATACGGGCCAGCAAGTCCGCCTCAACGAATTTTCCCCGTTTGGATCTCTAACCCGGGGTGAGGGAACCGTCGATGCCCCCCAAAAGTTCACGGGGAAACGATTGGACGATTCCACGGGGTTGTACTACTTCGGGGCGCGCTACTATGACCCGCAGCTCGGAAGATTTATCCAGCCCGACACGATTGTTCAGGCACCGTCCGACCCTCAGACCCTGAATCGGTACACGTATTGCCGTAACAATCCTTTGATCTACACCGACCCCACGGGCCATTCCTTCTGGAGAAGTGTAGGCAGGTTCTTCCGCCAATGGGTAGCCCCGGTGGCTGCTGCCGTCGTAGCGATTGTGGTGTTCGCGGCGGTCTCATCCGTTGCGGGGCCCGTTGCAGGTTCCTTGGCGGCTTCAATGGCTTATTCGGCCACCTACAACGGCATCTCGACCTTTGGGGCTAACCTTGAACGGGGGCGAGGATTCTTTGAATCCTATGGACGTGGGATGTTAGCCTATGCGGCGACCGCTGTGGGGGGTCCCATAGGAGGCGGGGCCGCCTCTGCGGCTTTAGTGGGAGGAGACCCTGGTCGCGGGGCCCTATTGGGTACTGTTCAGGCAGGATTTGCCGTCGTAGGAGCGTTTATTCCTGCTCCTCCGTTCCCAGGGAATGTGTTAACGAACGCCGCCATGGCAGCGGGCCAAGGAGCGACCGGTGCAGCAATCGTGGGAGGTGACCCAGGCCAAGGCGCCTGGCGCAGTGCTGCCAGTGCTGCGGCTGCGACTGTTGCCATGGCCATCGCCAACGGCGACTTCCAGCGGGCTGTTGATGGTGGACAGAAAGGTGGGAGAGCTGAGGGAAGGATGTTGGCTTCAGCTGAGGCTATGCGTCAAGACCGAACTCTATCAGCTTATGCGGAACGTAACCAGAGACAAGGGGGGCATGTTGTCGGAGCAATCCGCGGTCCAAACGGAGAGTCAATACCAATGGTCGATTATGGTTCTGGAAGGGCGCAAGTTGGGTTTGACAACTACGTGGATCCACTTTCTGCAGCTCTCAATCCCATGGTAAGGACTGCCGGCACGGTCGGAGGCGACGTCGTCCTAGATACCGCACTCCAACTTTTAGGTATTCCAACACCTGTTAGGACAGCCATTAGTGTTATAAAGGATGTCGTGACGCATACAGAGACTGCTGAATGACGGCGAATTGGTCAACCTCAGACATCCCGTGGTTGATATTCATCGCAACGACATTCGCGATAATCACAGGTCGCTTGTCGAGCGGTGGGGGAGAACACTATGGTTTGTATGCAATAATATTGTCAATCGCTGGTGCGCTGGACTTTGTGGGATGGCATATTAACACCGGGGGTTGGGGGAAACACGCTGTCGGTCCTCGGCTTACGATGGAGCGGTTCGGGGAGAAAAAAACCAGGGTTCTCTTTAGGATCCTTGATGCGTGTTTATTGGGATCCAGCATTCTGCTAGTATGGTTGTGACGAATTACGTTGAACACCTGCAATAACGTTCGTGGCCAACATGACCCAATAAGCACTGTGAATTACAGGAACGAGACCCCGCAGCCTCGCTGGCCCTTCCCCTTGACTGGTGCAGTCGTCACCTCGCTAGGCAGCTTCGCTGTCCTCCTGTGTTTCATGACGCCGCAGAAACTCACCCCGTTGGTCGCCGTGAGTAGCTTCATAATGTTGGCGGGTCTCGCGTGGACGCTCGTGACGTTCGTTGTGCGTGCGGTGCCGGTGGCCCCTCGACGTGATGAAGAGACGCACAACGACGACGAGACGCGCTGGCGCGAAAGCATTCCGTGGACGCCGATGCATGCGCTGGCGATCTACCTCCTCGCTTCCTTCCTCAGCGTGGGGGCGCTGCTGGTTCCGCTCATTCCCGTGGGGATGGCAATCCTTGGGGGACAGCTTCGACACGAACACCTCGCACATTGGACCACGCCGCTGAAGCGTTTCGTGTTCAACGATACGTCCACTGGTGCCGCGTGGTTGAGCGTCCTCCTCATCCTCAGCGTGTGGTTCGTTCGGCGACAGTCCCCGGTCGGGGGGCCGTTCGGATGGCTTAATCGGTCAACCGTACGTGAGGATGTGTATGCAGGGTTCAAAGCGCTTTTGAAAGGATTGGGCCTCTCATTTCTGGCCATGGTGGCGTACCGAGTCGGGGTAGCTTTAGGAGGAGCGCTGCTGCCGGTCGATACCGGAGAGCTTCAGGGGATGCTCCACCATCTCAAGACGACGGAGCGAGCCGCTGACAACTCCTGGGGCTTGGCCATGCTGGCGCTTCTCCTCGCCCCATTTGCCGAGGAGGTTTTCTATCGCGGCCTGCTGTACCGCAGTCTGCGCAAACGTTGGTCGATGGAAGTGGCCACCGCTATAGTTGCCCTCCTATTCGCTGGGATACATGAGCGAGTGTACTACTTCCTCCCAACGTTCGTAATGGGGATGGTCGCTTGCGAGGTTTACGAGCGCCGGAAGTCATTAGTCGCTCCCATTGCCCTTCACGGTTTCTGGAACCTCCTAAGTGTCGGGCGCTTGGCATTAAAGGCGTTGACAGGAGCAGAATAGGTACCATTTCCGGCGGTGCCAGGTTCAATGCCGAAGCCGAATACGAATAGGTACCATTTCCGGCGGTGCGGTACCATTTCCGGCGGTGCCAGGTTCAATAGGTGATCGAACACCCAAATGCTGGATGTCAGTCACCCTTGTTAAAGTCTGAACCCGGCACTTTTGGAAATGGTACCCAACGGTCAAGGGAACGAACCACCTACGACTGCGACGGGGAGCACAGAAAAACAGGACAGTTTACAGTTCAGAATGCCATAGCCCTACCGACCCACCTGTTCTCACCCGATTTCGGTTAAGCACACATTGCCCTTTCTGCTGAATTCTCCGATCCAATCATAACCACCCCATCTTTTCCTTGACATCCGCATAAGCGCCCGCTAGAATCCCTCATTGTGCCACAGGACAGGATCGCTAAGCTCAAGCAGGTCAAGATTAAGGAAGGCCTCAGCTACGAACAAGTGGGCTTTGAGCTCGGAGTCCATTCCATGTCCGTTTATCGGTGGCTCCAAAAGGGCGCGGTTCCAAGGAGCCGCCCAATTCTCCGAGCTATTGACCAGTTCTTGGGAAAGTACGACTTAGCCCGCTCAAGGAAATCGCCAAAGGGAGAAACCTTTCGTGAGTTAGTGGGCGCCAGCCCTGAAAAAGGCTGGAAGCAATGAACGACGACCGGACAACATCAGGTCATCGTTCTGCTTATGGAGAGGACACGATGCAGGAAGACCGGAAATACGCAGACTGGGAATTCAAACCTGGGGAGCTCGGTCCTTGGAACATGCTGTTTTTCAAGGTGATCATGGCAGTCGGCATCTCACTGCCAATCCTTCTCTGCGGATACGGCATCATTACCTATTTCTTTTTCGGCATCCGGTGAATAACGGCGAGAACGGAGATCGAATGGGAACCTTGGGGACTGCAGCAGAAGCTGAATCGAGCGATTTAGGGCCGATGGCTCAGCGTTTTTTCAAAGTCCTGGTTGCGATCGGCATTTTCCTGGCGCCGCCCCTTCTTCTTTACACGATCTACGTCCTCGTCTCAGTTTTCCTTTTTCATAAGAGTCCATAGTTTCAGAACAAATGGGGGGAGTTTATGCTGACTACTACTGAAATTTCGGAAAAAGTCAGGAGCGCCTTGGCAGAAGAACTCAAGGTTAGGGTGGAAGAACTCCAGTCCGAAAAAAGGTTTGCCGAGGACTTAGGGGCCGATTCCATCCAGCGCATCGAGCTCGTGATGAAGCTTGAGGAGGCCTTCGGCATTAAAATCCCCGCCGATGATGCCCTGGTATTGGTGACCGTCCAGGACGCAATCAATTACATCCAGAAACACCTGAGCGACGGCAGCAAGGAGTAAGACATGGAACGGCGAAAAAGTCATAGAGCATCTATCATTTTACAAGCCCGGTACGCAGCCAATAATCCAACCCCTGCAGGCGGCGGAAAAGCTGTTACACGGGATCTCAGCCAAAATGGCGCAGCCCTTGTCCTTGAGCATCGCCTGGTCCCAAAAACAGTCGTCGAAGTGGAGTTGGAACTCCCTTCTCTAGAACGACCCATCAAGACTAAAGGGGAAGTGATGTGGCAGAGAGATGTTTCCGGGGGAATTGCCCCTACTTTTTTGACTGGCGTGCAATTCCTCAGGATGGAGTCCTCTGTTCAAGAACAGATCGAGCATTTCGTAACCAGTCAGTTGAAACGCCACAGCCAAACCGTCGATGAAAAGGCGGTGGACTCGTTCGATCGGGAGATACGTGCTGTCCAGCAGCCTTGGCCTATCCAAATGGCTACCCTCCGGACTACTCACGCCAGAGTGGCTGCAACAGGTGTATGCCTACCTTCGACGACGCTCACCAACGAGGATCTCGTCAAGCAAAGAGGGGAAGGCCTCCTGCCGATCCTACTTCAAAGAGCGTTAGGCGCTGTGGAACGTCGTGCAATATCTCCAGGCAATACGGCAGCTGACATAATGGCCCAAGCGGGAAAATCTATCCTTGAAAAAGCAGGGTGCGATCCGAAAGATCTAGACAGAATTATCGTCAGTGTTGATCCGGCCGATGCGGTTGCTCCAAGTACGGCAGTGGGGGTTCAGGCAAAGCTAGGTGCGACCTGTCCTGCTTATGATGTTACGATGTCATGTGCCGGTTGGATTTGCGGAATCGACCAAGGACTGCGAGCTCTGGCGTCTGGCGAACACCGCATCCTTGTCATTGCGGGTTCCACTGTCGGATCCAATTTGCCATTCAGGGATCTAAAACACAGGGCAATTTTTGGAGACGGCGCTGGTGGACTTCTCCTCGAATCATCCCAAACCGGAGAGCTTCTAGCTACTGCACTTTGGGC
>JACPXA010000010.1 GCA_016196785.1 Elusimicrobiota bacterium | reverse complement strand
GCCGCCGGCATCGAGCGCCCCGTACAGCAGCTTGTCCAGTTCCTGATCCGTGAAGCCGGTCAGGCCCAGATCCTGTCCGTCCTCGATCTGCCCGATCAGTTGAACCAGTTGATCTTCCTGCCAGTCTCCCTTGATCCGGTTGAGGGCGAGGTTCAACAACCGTTCCTGCTCCAGCGGCAGGTCCACATAGACGACCGGAATCTCCGCAAGCCCCAGCGTCTTGGCCGCCCGCACCCGCTGGTGCCCGCCGACGATCACGTTCTCCCGGCCCGGGTGGCGGTTCGCCACGATCGGCTCGACAAAACCAAACTCCCGGATCGAGCGCTTGAGACTCTCGAAGTCGTGGGTCGAGATCGCCCGCGGGTTGTAGTCGGAGAACTTCAGGCCGTCGATCGGAACCGGGGTCGTCTGCATCGTCCTATCCCTGCCGCAGACCTTCTGGATGCGCCGCCAGGTCCGGGTTTCCCACGAACCGGGCGTACCGGTCCCGGATGACGTCCACATAGCGCGGCTCTCTTTCCATTCCTACGCACCGGCGCTCCAGCTGTTCGGCGGCGATGAGCGTGGTGCCGGAGCCCATGAACGGATCGAACACGAGATCCCCGGGGCCGGTGTGCATCATCATCGCCCGCTTCGGCAGCTCCGCCGGGAACATCGCCGGGTGCTCCTTGTTGGCTGTGACCGTCTTCATCGGCCACACGCCCGCATAGCCCCACTGCTTTCTCTGGATGGGGGCGAGGCGTTTCACGAACTTCTCCCGCCCCCGGGAAAACGCCAGCAGGTACTCGAAATCCGCCAGATCCTCGAGAGTGACGGCGCCGGGATCCTGTCCGAACGCCGCCAAGTACTCGTACTGCTGGACCGGTTTGTGGCTGACCAGGTGATAGGGTCCAACGCCGAAGTTCATCCCTTGCTTCAGCCAGATCCGGATCCACATCGGGTTGAACCCCTGCTCACGGAACATGAGGATGCTGCAGGCGAAGGTCGGCTCGATGAACTGGCTGCCGGTGGCGTAGAGGTCGCCGATATTCCAGACCACCGCCTCGGACACCCGGCAGATCTGCGCGACAGCCGGCCGGATGGTAGCAAGCCAGGCCTCGATTCCTTTCTCCTCATATTCCTTGCCGACGCCGTACGGCGGGCTCGTCACGGCAAGCTTCACCTTCTGCCCGTTCAGAAGCCGGTCCACATCCTCCGGCCTCGTCGTATCCCCGCACAAGATCCGGTGCGGGCCCAGCTCGTACAACTCGCCCGGCTGCGAGACGGCCTGCCCGGGGACTCCTGGAACCTCATCTGCGTCTACGTCATGGCGCTTGTTCGCCAATCCCTCGCTGAGCAGGGCGGACAATTCCTGCTCGCTGAATCCGCTCAGGAAAATGTCGCCATCCGTCTCCTCGCTGATCTGCCGGATCAGTTCGCTTAAGCGCTCCTCGTCCCACTGGCCGCTGATCCGGTTCAAGGCAAGGTTGAGCAGTTTCTCCTGTGCGGGTGGAACGTTGATGAAGACAACCGGCACAGTCTTTGTCCCAAGCGCCTGCGCGGCTCGAACGCGTTGATGTCCGCCGATGATGACGTTTTCCCTGCCGGGAAAGGTGTTGACGACAGCCGGCTCCACCCACCCGAACTCCCGCAAGGAACGCTTCAACGCCTCGAAGTCGTGAGCGCTCATGGATCGAGGGTTGTATTCAGCGAACTTCAGTTGCCCGATCGGAACGTCAACCGTCTCCATAAAATTCCTGAACGCCTTTCTCAAAAAAGAAAAAGGGCCAGCCGGCGGGGAACTTCCCGCCAACTGGCCCTAGGGTTATCCGCTTCAGACCAGGATCAGTGCGGCCCTATCGTTGTCGATTCGGGCTTAAATTGTCGTACAGCTTTAAACTATACCTCCGCCCGTCCGGTTGTCAATTGCACAACCTTCTTCACGGCGGCAGTCACGTTGCCCAGGCAGCAGGAGCCCTGCGGGTTGGTCACCTCGCAGTAGCAGTTGCCGACCTTCACCTGCGCCTTGATGGCGTCGGGGATCGTGGGGCGACCGTTCCGCTTCACGTCCTCCAGGATGTTGGCCTCGGTGAAGCCAAAGCAGTAGCACAGGGGCTTCGGATCCTCCGGCTCCTTGATGCCAACCCGGACGGTGAGATCCGGTTTGGCGAAGACCGCGCCACCCGGGTCGAAATAGACCACCTCGCACGCCGGGGACGCGCAGAACCAGAATCGCTCTCCGGATGAAATCCTGGGACGCGCCTCGGGTGTCAGGAGCGCGCCGAGGGTGATCCGTTCCACCGGCTTGCCCGGCGCTCCGCAACGTGGGCACGGCGGCCGGTTCTCCGGCGTCCCCCTCGGCGGATGAAATTCGCAACACGCTTCGCTCATGGTTGCCTCGGGCAGGAGATGGCGCAGACGGCTTGCGTCGCCAGTGGCCACAGGTGCATAATGGCGAAGCCCGCCACGACGGCTGAGGCCACCGACAGAACAGCCAACGTAGCCACCCCACCGGCCATCCGGCATTTCGCCGTCCTGCAACTCCTGGCCTCGGCGACATACCGCCGCCACCCGAACGTCAGCAGAACGGCGGCTGCGGCCACCATGAGCCCCGAAAAGCGGGTAAAGAAGACGCTGACGCCCAGCCCCCCGAGCCCGACGGCCGCGAGGGCCGCCGGGCCCAGGCAGCAGGCCGAGGCGGTGAGGGCCGAACCGATTCCCAGCTTCGCCGCGTTCATGGTGGCTCAGAGTTTCTTCAGCTCGCCCGATTGGATCTTCTCAACGAGAGTGTTCCAGGCCTCCCGGTTCAACGTCACCAGATTGCCCTCCTCGCCGATGCGGATCTCCTGGCGGGTTGCGTCCAGCACAACCTCGGGGCAAGCCCCGCAGGCCGGGCACAGATTCACTCGCTTGACGGCTTCATGCTTGTTCATTGTTTCCCCTCCTCGCTTCTGCTTTTAGACGGCTTCGTAGATTCAATCTGCGGGCAGACGGCGTAGCCCCGCCGGCCCGCTTCCCTCGGACCGACCCATCGGCGCAGCCGCCCTCTCAGGCGGTCCCGCGTCTGGGTCATCTCCGAAATCTTTCCTTCCAGCTCCGTGATCTTCCGGTTGAAGAGCTGCCGCACGAGGTCGCAGCAGGGCTGAAGGCCCTGCCGGCTGCAGCGCATGATGCTCCGGATCTCCTTCAGCGTCAGGCCAAAATTCTTGGCCTGCCGGATGAACCGCAGCTTCTCCGCGTCCCGCTCCGTGTAGACCCGGTAGCCGGAGGATCTCCGGCCTGAGGGAGCCAGCAACCCCTCCTGCTCGTAGTACCGGATCGTTCTCACGGAGACGCCGGTCCGGCCGCTCAAATCTCCGATCAAAAGATTCTCCAGAGCCATTCCTGTCCTCCACTGTCAAGCGTACACCCTCCAGTATACTGGAGAGTCAAGGGGAATCTTTGGGTCTTTCCGCCTGCTTGACTTTCCCCTGGAACTCCACGAAGCTGACCCGGTGGTCGGCGATCTGTACCCCGACGAACCCGTAGCCGGGGTCCTTGAGGATCTCCTGCAGGCGGCGCTCGAACTCCAGCCGCCATCTCTGCTCGGAAACCTCCGCCGGGACACCGCGAACCATTTACACCCGGACCGAATCGGCCACAATGTTCAGATCCTTCAGCCGGCAGGCCACGATGCT
>JACPXA010000174.1 GCA_016196785.1 Elusimicrobiota bacterium | reverse complement strand
GTTTATCGAAGTACCTTGATGGATCGCCTGCAAGCGGCCGGCATTGAAATCCAGTACTCTGTAAAGGAATCCGCTCTCAGCTCTCTCGTCATCCGGAATGATCCCAGTAATATCCTGGCTTATGGCAATATCAAACGGAGCCACCGCAACCTTGCCAACACCAGTACGGGTTACAACCAGAACCGAACCCTTTGGCACCACGTTTGTTGCGCTGTTCCTGACAGCCTCTTGATTGATATATCGTCTAATCAACCCTACCCGCTGGTCGACAAAGTCTGCGCCAGTGATCCAAGGGATGGAGCCTTGCCAGTACGTAGGGACTCGCGTGTCTGGTGTTCCACCGTTTAAAAATTGACTGGCAACGACTCCCAACTCGCACGTTTCCCAATCTACGGGGATTTCGCCGGCGGGGGTCTTTTTAAATTTTTGCTCCATTCGGAGGGTGGTCGTTTGATTCATGGCTATGGGGCAGTCGGAACGCACTGGACTTTGAAGATCTGGTCTAGAAACTGAATGGCCGTGTGCTGGTAAAGATCCGGTGTTAGGCCCATGCTGGGGATGCGCGGCAGGTCATAACCAGCACGGGTGAACTCGCGCTCAAGAACTTCGAGGCTGTCGTGGAGCTTGGACGCCTTGAGGTAATCGGATTCGGCTCCTCTGGCCAGAGAGTCCAACGTCTGCCAAACCGTCCAGAGGGCGGAGTAGATCGCGATCCAATTGAGCCACTTGGGAGGGACAATCTCCTGACCAGTAAAGGAGAGAAAGTCCCACCATCTTTTGTGCGAGAGCCAGTATTCCACCCGCTTACCCTTCTGGCGGGTCAGCACAAGGCCAGAATTTGAAAGATCCTTCAACGTTTGTTGAATGCCCAACCAAAAGAGCCCTGCCGCCTCGGAAATGTCCCGAGGTCGGCCGCCCTCGTGCGTGAGCAGATACAGGAGACACTCGGCGCGTCCACCGATGCCGAAGAGCGGACGCAAGAGGAACCGTAGATGGGTTCGGGCATTAACTGAGATTGCCCGCGATTCTTTAAAACCTTGAAGCAGCGGTCGGTCCAGGAAGAAAAGGGAAAAGTCGGGATCTTTCTCCTTTAGCCCGACTAATGGATAGGGAACGCCGTCCTCTCTTCTTCGAAATAGCGGTTCAACAGAATCGGCTCTCGGCTGCTTCTTCCATAGTTGTGCGCAATAGCTGGCGAGATTGTCCCATTTGCGTTTATCCGCGTGTCGGATGACAAATTGCAAGGCCGCCCCGATGATGCGGGTTTCATTCGCGCTGTATTGCTTGACAATGTTCTTGAGCCGCGACGCGTCCAGTTTGTCCCCATTGATTAGAAGCCAGGACAAGATCTCATCAAAAAGACGTGGCTCGTAGCGAGCCAATTGCAGGGAGAAAGCCAGGAGCGCCTCGGGATCTAGAACCCATTCGTCCTCCACTGCGGTTTCGCCCAGCACGCCGAGCTGCGACCACTGTCGCCAGAGGAAAGCCAGTAGCTGATCGAGGAAAGCCAGTCTAAAGTTGGCGAGCGACATCGGGATGCCCCATCGCGGTCAGCATCTTTTGGAGTTCGCCTTTGTAGGCTTCCGAAACGTCGTGGGTCATACTCCAGCGGGCGGCCGCCTCGAGTTCGGAAGGGGTGGGTTTCAAGGCCAGGAGATCGTCGTAATGCTTGCCGCTTCGGTCTACGGCTGCGTAAAGCTTGAAATGGATCTGATCGTAACGGCTCAAGAGGCGCACCGTCAAAGCTGTTCCATAACTGCGCGTTTCCATGCGCTCCAGCAGACCATCCGGCAAGCCCAGTTCCAGCGCGGATGTCGGGCCTGAATTCAGCCACTTGGAGGGCAGTCCGAAATCACGCGCCACTTTGGCGACCGCCTCCTCCAAAAAGGGAGGGAACGGCTTCGCCGTCTTTGCTCTCAACTTCCTGCTGTCTTCGTGAACGATGAACGCGAGAACATCGACGTCCACCGTGGTCCGGCCCACCAGATTCAGTAGGTTCAGCGCCGCACCGCCGCAGATGAGCATATCCACCGGCGGAGCTATTTTGGCGGCCAGTTGGTCTCCCAGTGCGGAAAGCGCTTGATCGATCTGGTTTTTGCCGGTGAACATTAGACCTTGTAACCCAATTCCTTCATGAAGTTCGCAACCTTTTCTTCCGCCTCGGCCCGGACTTCTTTGAGCTCGGCCAGCTCATCCAGGGTCTTCTGGACGTCGATGGGCGGTTCCTCTTCCGTGATGTCGATGTAGCGCGGGATGTTCAGGTTGTAGTCGTTCCGGCGGATCTCGTCCAAAGCCACAGGACGGCAGTATTTCTCAACCGTGGTGTAGCCTTTGTACGCGGTCACGATCTTCTGGATGTCCTCAGGTCTCAGCTTGTTCTGGTTTTTGCCTTCCTGAAAATCGCGCGCGCCGTAGAGGAAAAACACTTTCCCCTTGCGTTCGGAGGCCTTTTTCTTGTTCAAAATAAAGAGGCACGCAGGGATGCTCGCCCCATAAAACAGGTTGGGCGGTAGGCCGATCACCGCCTCTAGAAGGTCTTCCTCCAAAATCCCCTGCCGGATCTTGCCTTCCGAGCCCCCTCGGAAAAGGATGCCGTGAGGCAGCACCACCCCGGCGCGCCCCCCCGGCTTTAGCACCGCGATCATGTGTTGGACAAAAGCGAAATCACCGTAGCTCTTTGGCGGGATTCCAAATTTGAACCGTCCATAAGGATCGGTTTCGGCGGTTTCAACCCCCCAGTTTTTGAGCGAAAAAGGGGGATTGGCGATCACGATGTCGTACCGGATCAGTTCCCCTTTCTGAACCAGCTTGGGTCCGCGGATCGTATCGCCCTTTTCAATCCGCGCGCCGGAGAGGCCATGCAGGAGTATGTTCATTTTGCAGATGGCCCATGTGCCAATGTTTTTCTCCTGCCCATGGAGGACGATGTCTTTGAAATTCCTGCCCCTGCATTTCAGGTGGTGGACGCATTGGATGAGCATGCCGCCCGAGCCGCAGGTGGGGTCGCAAACGTACATCTTCTCCTGGGGGTCGAGGATTTCAACTAACAGAGAGACCACCTCTTTGGGGGTGTAAAACTCGCCGCCCTTTTTGCCGGCGTCATCCGCGAACTGCGCGATGAGGTACTCATAAGCCCGGCCCAGGATGTCCGGTTCTTCCAGGTCCTCGTTGCGCAGGCGGATTTTGGAGAAATGAATGATCAGCTTTGCCAGAGTTTCATCCGGAAGGCGGGTCTTGTCGTTGAAGTCAATGGCGGAGAGGACACCCTCTAAAACGGAGTTATGCTCCTCCAGCGTGTCGTTGGCCTTGTTGATGGCCTCTCCCAGGTTGTGGGTGAGGCTGGTCAGATGCTTCCACTGAGCCTTGGCCGGAACGAAGAACTCATGTTCATCGGGGTCTTCGTAGGCGATCTTTTTATTGTCCGTCGTTTTGAGGAGCCGTTCGGCCTCTTCGTTGAAGACGTCCGAAAGACGCTTCAGGAAGAGCAAACCGAAGATGTAATTTTTATAATCTGACGAGTCAATGTGGCCCCTCAGGATATTGGCCGACTCCCACAGGTGGCTTTTTAATGTCTCAAGTCCCAGTTTTTGCATGGATTGTGCCTCCTCAGGCGCTTTCTCCGACGCCCTAATTATACACCAAGAACGCAAAAATTACAAGTCTAATTATGAGTATAATTGTGTTTACTTATATATATTTAGATAGTTAAACGTTATTTTATTGACTTATATGACTTATTTGAGACAACTAGGTGATCTAGGACGGAAATCCCGACGGCCAAGCAGGCAGCGTCGAGACTTCGGACGGTTTTTAGGTCATCTTGGCTTGGATCGAGGTTGCCGGAGGGGTGGTTGTGAACGAAGATCAGGCCGGAGGCTCCCAATTCAAGAACCCGTTTGATGACCTCGCGGGGGTATACGGCGGCTTGGTCGACCGTGCCCTTGGCGATGGATTCCAAGGCGAGGATCTCGTTTTTGCGGTTCAGAAAAATGACCCTGAATTCTTCTGTTTTCAAATGGCCCATGGTGGCGCAAAGATACTCCGTTACATCCGCCGGGCTGGATATCACCCGCTTCTGAATAATCTCCTCACGGAGGCACCGTTGCATCAGCTCGAGCGCCGCAAGCAATTGGGCGCGCTTTGCAGGTCCAATGCCTTTGACTTTTCCAAGTTCCTCTTTGCCGGCATGCAACAACCCGCGGACGCCACCGAAACGCGTGAGGAGGTCTCTGGCGAAAGCCACGGCGTCCTGGCCTTTGACGCCTGTTCGCAAAAGGATAGCGACCAGGCCTGCATCTGAAACAGCAGCTTGGCCTAATGCCAAAAGCCTCTCCCGCGGGCGCTCGAGCTCCGGCCACTTACTGATGGAGACATTATTGGCCATACACTTATTTAGATGAGGAGGAAGGCCCCAAAGAGCTGGTCGTCGCTCAGGTGGAGAGCGGTCACCGGCCCAGGGAGATCTCGGAACGTCGCTTGGACGCACTGGTTGGGGGCATGAAGCGATTGCTTGAACAGGTCGAGGCACTCCCCGTGGCTGAACACGTCAAAGAGGTTCTGTCCCTCCTGCACCAAAGCGCCAGCACACAGTCGTTCTTTCGCCAAGTCATTGATGAAGAGCACCTGATGCTGCCCGTCAGTGAGGACGATCCCACCAGGCCACTGGCGGCCGAGCGTTTGCAGAAACGCAGTGAGCCGCCTGGCCCAACGGGCGGTGGTGGCTTCGGTTTCCGCTTGCTGTCTGGCCAGGCGCTGCCGGAGCGGTTCAACTCGTTGGAGGATCTCCCCCACCTCGTTCCTCTGGTGGAACCAGCCAATGATTGGGGAGTGCCCGAACGAAGTCTGGACACCGACTTCCGGTAGCGCGAAAGGCGCCGGCAATATCTGAGTGGTCACTCGGAGTGGTAATGCGATGAGCGCCCCGAGGCGATAACAGCCCCACGCGCCAACCAGCCAGATCCCCCCACTCAACATCCACCAGAACGCCCACATCCCTCGCTGAAAGAGACTCTTGTTAGGGTCTCGATAGGTCACTCGCAAAACACCGGTTGAGGATCTCTCGGTTGAGAGCGGCGTCACCACTTCGCGGTAGGGGCCTCCTTTTCCACCCCCTGTACTGACAACGAACGTCAGTTGAGTTATACGCGCACACTGTTGGCTGAACGCATCATCCAAGTGTTTCCCCCGCTCCGTAGGTTGATGATGCGCAAGGACCTGGCCCGTGCGGTCGAGCACCATCGCGTCCACCACATCCGGCGTTGAGACCAATCGGCCGAGCACGGACACGACGAGCAAATCGTCGCCCAGGGTCAGCCCACGGTCAAGGAGCGACGCCGCCAGCGCAAGTTGTTGCCTCACCTGAGACCGCCAACGATGTTCCAGCAAATGGCCGACGACACCGTACATCACGGTCCCAAGCCCAACGAGCGCTACGGCAAGGCTGACTCCCCCGACGCTCGTCATCTGCCATGCGAGGCTCGTTGTCATCTGTCCCTGAATCTGCTGCCGGAACCTGGTGAAGAGCTCCATTCACCACCCCTCGGTCATGATGAGAAGGACCACCGGACCAATGAGTACCAAGAGGATCGCCGGCAGAAAAAGCAGCGCTAACGGCGCCAACAAGCGAATGGGTGCCTGGGCAGCACGCTCCTCCGCCCACTGAGTCCACTGGACCCTGAGTTCTTTGGCATGGACCCGCAACATCGGCCCCACGCTCGCTCCCATCTGTGTGGCCTGGATCAGTTGAGTAGCCAGCCCAATCACCCAGGGATGATGGACCCGTTCCGCCAAATGTTGCAAGGCTTCGGCTCGACTCACCCCCACATGGAGCTCTTGGACTATCGCGGTGAGTTCGTCGCGCCACGGCCCAGCACGTACTTGGCTTCCCACGTGTTCCAACGCGGCCATGACATCGCGCCCTGCCTCAACCATCATGGTCAGGAGATCCAGCGTTTCCGGAAGGGCACGGATCACGGCAGCATGGCGCTGGCGGACGGCACGGCTGAGCCACCACAGCGGAACGACCCCTCCGGCTGCCGTCATGCTGAGGAGCCAAACCGGATGCCCCCCACTGTTTCCGCCAACTCCTTCACACAGGACCGCGCCCCCGATTCCCATGATGACCATGCCGGTCACTTGCATCCCTACCCACTGGCCTGGGGATACCCCGCGAGTTGCAGGGATCTGCGAGAGGCGCCGAGCCAGGAACCCACTATAGCGAAGCCACCACGGGTGGGACCAACTTTCCCAAGGGGCAGTCCACGACTCAACCGCGCGTAGGAAAGCGCGAAGCCGTGACGCTGGGGGGGAAGTACCTGACCCCAGCGCAGCCACGACACAGGCAACGGCACCCCCTACGAAACTGCTGACCCAAACTTTCAAGGCATCCCCCCATTTCAGCCGTTGTTCACCAGTCGCTCTATCAAGAAAAGACCAGCAACAACCAGAACTGTGACGCCAATGATGAACAGGTTGCCCAGCGTCGTCTGCCAGAGGGAACGCGTGAGCTCCGGCGCTAAGAGCTCTAACATGCCAAGCAAGAAGATCGGGAGGGCTGCCATGATATATCCAGAGAGTCGCCCTTGCGCGGTCAGCGCTGCGAGGCGTCCGGCAACCCGCTGCCGTTCCCGAATCACCTCAGCGATCCCCGAAAAAACTCCTGCGGTTGAACCGCCGCCCTCCCAGGCCATGGCCACTGCCATGGCAAAAAACTCCACAGTCGGGCTCTGCGCCCGGCTGGCCCACCGGTCAACGGCTTCCGGCAGGGGCACCCCAAGATGGATCTCGTGAATCACCTGGTGGAGCTCTCGCTGCAAGGGAAGCTGCGCTTCCTGAGCCCAGTGCTCCACCGCCTGCGGGAGACTCGAGCCAGCCCGTAGGAGTTGGGCTAACAACGTGAGCCCTTCGGCGAGCTGGCGATGAAACCGTTCCCACCGTTGGTGGACAGCCCACTGTCGGAACGCCCAATGGACCCAGGCAACCACCAGGAGACAGGGAATCCCGAGAAGCCACCGACCGGTGAGGAAGCTCCCCAGGAGACCCGCACCGAGAGTGAGCCATAGCCCTACCGGTGGAACCATGGAAGGTTAAGGGGAATTCCCCGTGTGCGGAATTCCTCCAAGAAGGTGGGGATGACCCCCGTGGCTTCAAACTGACCAAGCACCTGACCTTGGGAGTCTACGCCGGTCTGTCGGTACCGAAAGAGTTCCTGGGTCGTGAGGATCTCCCCTTCCATTCCAGTGACCTGGGTGACGCTGACAACTCTCCGTGTGCCATCGGCAAACCGAGCGAGATGCGCGATGAGGTGAATGGCGCCTCTGACTTGCTCCCGGAGAGCCCGCAGGGGAAGGTCCAATCCGGCCATGAGCGCCATCGTTTCAATCCGGGCGAGCGCTTCCCTGGGGGCGTTGGCGTGCACGGTCGTGAGTGATCCATCGTGGCCGGTGTTCATGGCCTGGAGCATGTCCAGCGCTTCCGCCCCTCGACATTCTCCCACGATGATCCGATCAGGCCGCATGCGAAGCGCATTGATCACCAGCTGTCTCAGCGTGATGGTGCCCTGGCCCTCGGCGTTGGGAGACCGGCTTTCCAGTCGGACCACATGCGGCTGCTGTAATTTTAACTCCGCAGCGTCCTCGATGGTGATGATGCGTTCGTCGTTGGGGATCTGTCCGGAAAGGACGTTCAGGAACGTGGTTTTCCCGCTGCCCGTACCTCCGGAAACCACGAGGTTTTTTCTGAGCAAGAGACACCCGCGCAGAAATGCGGCCATGGCCTCACTGAGCGTCTGCCGTTGAATGAGCATCTCCAGTGACAGCCGCTGCTCTGTGAATTTCCGGATGGTCACCGCAGGTCCGTCAATCGCCAACGGAGGCAACACCACGTTCACCCGCGCCCCGGAGGAAAGGCGGGCGTCGCACAGCGGGTGCGCTTCATCCACCCGCCGCCCGACGGGGGTGACGATTCGCTCAATCACCCGTCGCAGTTGACGCTCGTCCTCAAAGGAGCTATCGGCACGGAAGAGCTTGCCGGCCCGTTCAAGATACACCGCCTGGGTTCCATTCACCATGATCTCTGAAATCGTGGGATCGCGGAGCCAGGGCTCCAGCGGTCCGAGTCCAAAGACGTCATCGAGGATCTCTTGGATAATGAATCGGCGATCCGTGGGATGAGACGGGGCCGCAGGATCATGTGCGAGCCATTCCTCCAAGAGTCGCGTGGCATACGGCCGGTCCGGTTGGCCGGTGAGTGGGGGAGACCCAGGGTGAGACCCTGCTGGCCAGGCTGTCAGCGCAGCTTGCAGTCGGTCCCGCAATTGGGACGTGAGCGCGGTCCATTGACTCACGGGAGCTGCCGCAGCACCTGTTCGAGTTGCCGTTCAAGGGAGCGTACGGCTCCGGGCAGGGGGGAGGGTCCGGACTGACTTCGGCTCAGGGAGGAACGCCCCTTCCGGGGATGTGTCGTCTCGTGCAATGGCGGGAGGGTGGAGGGCAAGAGGAACAGGGATGAGAGTTGAACTGGCATCGGGGAAAGGATGGCGGTTTCCCCAATGGGACGTAACCCGACGCTCAAAATGCCTTTCTCCCTGGCCAGGACGAGCTTCCCCACCTCGGTGGGTTCTACCGCAACGGTCAGCAACACGGATTGCTCCGCTTCAGTGAACAGGGTGGTCGCTTCAGCCGAGGGGGACTGCTTGACCTCATCAGGATCCCCCAGGAGGCGGTCCCCCACGGCGAGCACGGGAACATCTTGAATAAGCGGGACCGCCAAACTCTC
>JACPXA010000009.1 GCA_016196785.1 Elusimicrobiota bacterium | reverse complement strand
TTAGAACAGGTCTTGGGCGGAGAAACCGCCTTCCTCGCCGCCACCCGCAGCCTCGATCCGGCGTACGTCCACTCCGTCAGCGGTCAGACGACGCGCAAACTGCTCACCGTGGAACTCATGCTCCCATTCGCCGTCGAGGAAGGGCTTCTTTCGATGCCGGCAACGTCTCCCCCGGTCAACCCAACGGCGCTCGCGAGTACCTATGGGGTCTCCGGATTCCATATCGCAGAATCGCCGGTCCCTCCAGAGGAGGGCTTCCCTTCCCCTGGATTCCGCCGTTATTCGATAGATTTGGGGAAAGGCCGTCTGACCGCGGTCTCCGTCCCTCGGGAAGGATCGCCTCGCCCATTGGCCGATATCCAACCCCTCGATATGTTCGAGAGCGGCCCATTTCGACACATGCTTCTCACTTCCTCTCGACCGAGCACTTGGCCCCAGCAATCAAAGGCTCCCCATCAGGTCCTCGCACTCACCGTCATGGCACTGCTCATCCCCCTGATAGGATGGTTCGTGCAGCTCGGAACGCTGTCGTTCGCGGCATTTCTGGGCATACAGAAAAGGCGATCAGAAATTCAACGAGAATATGACGAACGCAAGGAACAAATGCTTAAGGACCTCCAATGGATCATTACCGAACCGATCCACGATGATGAGTTGGATGAACGAATCCGCCGTGCCGAATTGCTATTACAAGATGAAGAGAAAGCCTATCAACAACTGGGCCGTGTCTTAGGCTATCTCCCTCCAGTCGGAAAGAAGATGGTTTTGGGACAACTCCTCATTCGTCGCGCCTTTGCGAGACTTGCCAAGCGTGATCTTATCAAACCCTTTGACGATGATCTCACCCTGGATGGGGGGTTCG
Source organism: Elusimicrobiota bacterium (assembly GCA_016196785.1). Lineage (GTDB taxonomy): Bacteria > Elusimicrobiota > Elusimicrobia > 2-01-FULL-59-12 > JACPXA01 > JACPXA01. The sequence continues at coordinate 8,337 of JACPXA010000009.1, read as the reverse complement.
AAATCACGGATGATCAACGAGCGCGCCTCCACCGCGCCGCTCAGTACCCGGCCTTGACCGAGATCGTTGACGCCGTGGCGAAGGACTTTGCCAGAGCCGAACAAGAGCTGAAGGCGGAGGTGGCACAGGTCCAAAAAGACCTTCACCGAACAGCCGGTACCCCTGAGAGTGGAGATCTGTTTCGCTGCTGGGTGGTATGTCACCTTTCGCTCTACAAAGCGAATGCGTTGATGTACGATCTCCGAAAACATCAGATGGCTCCGGCGGTGGAGAACCCTAGAAGTCATATCACAGATGTAAGACAGGCTCTGGAACGGTTTGGGAAAGCCCCCGCCGATAAAGACCTCCCCACAGTCGGAGTACAGGAGCAAAAAAAATTACTCCGCCTCTGGCGCTACTATGAAGTCCAGTATCTCATTGCCACAAAATCCTCGGGAGACCACGCGGGGGCGTTCGAGGAAGCCGTGGGCGCGCTTCGCCTGCTTCTCAAACATTTCCCCGAGGAACATGAGTCACTGCAAGATGCCTGGAATCAGCTCGTTCAGACCGCCAAGCTCCATTTGCTATGCTTGACCCAAGAGCGGGCCAAGCGACGCCGCGCATACGAAGCGCTTAAGGATGTCTTCTCAGCACTCACCCCAGTGTGGCCGGATGCACCGGCCTCCATTGCACACGATATGGCCTACCTCGCCGTGCTCGTCAATGACTTCCCGGCTGGATTGGTCTCCCACTTAAAGAAACCGGGGAACACGGTGGGCAGGATGGAGACGTACGCCTTTGCCGGGATCGTGGCGGCAGGGATCGAGCTCCCCAGCCTCGCGCCGAGGATATCCGAGCAGTACCTCCGACAGGCGCAGACGGTCTATGACGAAGCGACGAAGACGCTGACCACCCCTCAGGCGCGGATTCCCTGGGATCTCGCACGGGCACGTCTGGCGGTGCTCCAAGGGGACCCCCGGCTAGCACTTTCAATCTTCGACCGCTATTCGGCTGTTACCCTGGCATGGGGAGATCGGTTGTTCCTTGCCCTGGCCCACTTCATGGCGGGACAAGGGGAACAGGCGGTGGCGCAATGCCTTCAGAGCCTATCTCAAGCGCCGAACATACTCCCACAATATCTCCGCGGTTTCACCGCGGCGTGGCCGCCAACGATACGAACCGCCCTTGCAGAGCTGTTGAGCCAGACCTCGACTACCCTCCGGGCGCACCCGGGCACCACAGAAACCATCCCGGAGCTGCTTCCAATCGCGGAGGCGAGCCTTGCGGCGTTGTCGCCGCCCCCCACCATTGATGCAGAACAGGAGGAGTATGATCGCTTGTGTCGTGTTGTGCCGTTTCTTGGCGCAGTTGCCGATGACCGGGTCGAGGACAACCCAGCAGAGGCGGTGTCGTTGGTGACGTATGCGATCCAACACAATGAGCGAGTCGAAACATTAGTGGCGTCCCTCAGAAAGCGGGTTCCGGGTGAAGAACTCCCCTACTTAGCCTTCACCGGATTGCAACACCTCTTAGTGCAGGGTTACTGGCGCTGGAGCTACGATCACTGGATTCAATGCGGCGTGGTGGAGTCGAAGGAGGGTCAATGGAAACCTGCGTTGGACTTTATCGCTGCCTTCCACCAGCCGACCGACAATGCGCGCCGGGAAGAGGCCTTGCGACATCTCGACTTAGCCGAACAAGCGTTCAAGAAAGCGAGGAAGGAAACCGAGGAAGTCATCCAATACCACAAGAAAGCAAACCGCCCAGCTTCTCAGGCCGCCAAAGATCTCATACGAGGCGACGTGTTTTCGTCATCTCTCTACGCGCTCCAGATGGTGCTGGCGATAGCCCAGGGAAACGCCGAACAAGCGAAGACAAAAGCCGAAGAAGCCCGTCGCGCATTGCAGCAAGCTCACCGCCTCCTCAAGGCCCTCAAGACGTCAGATGATCCGGTCTCCTCACTTGCCAAGGAGCGCGCCTTGGTGTTTAAGACGTTTCAAGGGCTCGCCACCGTATTTGCTCGGGTGACTGGTCAATTCATTGTTGCGAGGGATCTCGCCTTTGAGGGACTGAACGCCTGGATCGCCTCTGCGCCGCACGCGCATGAAGCGCATATGGTCTACTGGGGAGAATGTCTCTCTCTCTTCAGCGACTATGTCTCCGAGCTGGGTCCGTCCGAGCAAGCTGAATTGGTAGGCCGCATCGGCGCGACACATCAACGACTACTACAGGCACCGTGTTGCCGGTATCAGGCGCCACCTGATTTGACATATCACGTCGCGGAGTTACACGCCTCCATTGGCCGATTGGACGATGCGCTCCGATACTATCAAGCGGCTCGCGAACGAGATACCGAACGAGATACCGGAGGAAGAGACCGACTGTTTCGTCTGCGGGCCTTGTTCATGATCATCCTCGCCCAACACCGGACTGATCCAACCGATGAAACACTAAGTGCCAGGTGTGAAGAGACGATCGTGCTGGCCGGGCAACTTTCATCAGAATTACCGGAATGGCAGGATCTGACCGCTCAAGCTCGGCAGAGAATCGCCAGTGAACTGCTGGCCACAACCGCCGTGGCCCAACTGCTCCTGGGACGGCGGGACACCGCAATCCGCCTGTTAGAACAAGACGTTAAGGGACCCCCTCCGTCGCTCACCTGGGAACATCGGCTGTATCTCATTCGGCTCTATGCGCAGACCGGACGGCTTCAGGACGCCATCGCCCAAGCGATGATCTTTCTGCGAGACTGCACCGATGTCAAGCCACGGGTGGCAGCTTCAACAACGCAGTTGTGGCATGAACCGGACCGGCAGGCGCTTCAGGATGTGTTCCGCCCGTTCGTGTTCGATGAGACCATCGCGCCAGCGCACCGCCGCGCGGCGTTGGCCCTGGTTCGCGCCATGGCCGATCCCCAGCTACCGAGCGAGGTCATGGCATACCTGAACGCCCATGCGGAGGAATCGCTCGACTGGACGCTCGAGCGGCGAGAACTCCTCGCAGAACTGGCAAGGGTCCTCCCGGGGCGGCCGGAGGCGGCCATGACGATTTCCCGTTGGCAGAGGCGCCTAGAGGGTGAGGTGCCAACTGAGCTGGTGACGTTTGCCGGAGCGCTCGCTGAGGTGATGGAAGGATTTCGTGGTGACTGGAAACGCCGTCTGGAAGAGCTAGTGATGGGGGTGCACAAAGCCATCGGGGCGCTTAAGCCCGCAGGAAAGGAGGAGCCACCGCTTGCGGGACCTCATCCCTACGAACTGATGACGGCACAATACCAAGCCGTGGGGCAATTCCTCGAGACAGTCCCCGTTGAGGAACGAACGTCGCTCGTCACCCTCCCGCGATACCAACAACTCACAACGGGAATGCCGGCGGTAGATCAGGCATTGAAGTACCTGATAGAGGCCAACGGGCAGGTCGCCAAAGAGGGGAGATTATCTCATCAGACGTTTGCCCTGCTCAAAGAGGCTCAGACCCATCTACAGCAAGCGACGACCCTCATACCCGGTGATGCCAAGAACGCCCTCCGTCAACTCGATTGGGCGTTAGGGCGGATCGTGACGACCTTTCAGAACCTGGAGGCCGGCCAATCGGCCACCGTGAAAGAACTCGAGAAAGCCAACGAGCTGCTGAAACCGATCATCCCTGATCTTGTAAAGTGCGTGCCTGGCACAGTGAACAGCTGGGTCCAAACGATCGCTGAGAGGAAGCAACGGATCAAGGACTTACTCAACGAAGCAGACCAGGCCGAACAGGCAGCCAGAACGGTGCAAGCCACGGCCGACCAATTGGTGTCGCATCGAGATTTCTCCAATGTGACCTTGCTCTGGGGACAGATCGAGGAGGCGTGGGATAAAACCCTCGTCCCGGTGAAGACCCTCCTGTCAGAGTACGATCCCGAGCATGACGCAGCGCTCACCATCAAAGCGCGCGTCGCTCAAGCCTACTGTCGCTATGCCGATGACCTCTACAAGGGCGAGCAATGGAAGTTTGCCCAAACAGTTTACCGGAAGGCGCAACGGCTCGCCAGGGACCTCACGACCATCGCTGAGAAGAGAAACGGGACAAAGCTCCCCGTCTGGGTGACAACCGCCCGAACCGTTGATCGGGACGCGACAGCCGGTTGGGCGCTGGCAGAACTCACGATTGCCATCGAGTTGCTCTATGCCGATGTCCAGGCCAGGGACGCCCGATCGGACATCGAAGGCGATCGGTTCCACTACGCCTTAATGACATGCTCGCCCGATCATCGCTTGACCGTGTCCAGTCTTTCCCGGCTCGCCAGAGGGGGTAACGGCGAAGCGGGACCGTGGGATCCTTTCGAGAGCTTTCGGATTGGAGACACCTTCCGGCTCTACGAGGCCCCGGCACAACCTGGACCTCCCACCCGGCTGGCGATGCATGCGGTGTGGAAGGTGACGAGTCGTAATGAGACGTCCGTCACCCTAAAGCTGGCTCATTCGGAACGGGCCAAAGAGTTGGTGCCGGCAAAAGTCCCGTGGACCGGCGTCCTCGGCCGGGCCAACGCCTCAACCGCCAGACAGTTGATGATCATGAGAATCTTGAAGAACAACCTCGAGAAGGCGAAAATGACAGCGGCGTCGCTCTCGACCGGGAATCGCCACCTGGATGCTCTCTTGAACCTGTTACCAGAGAAGGCTGGCGAGTTGTTGTTCGATACCGTACAAGGATATCCCGGATCGGGCAAGACGACCATCTTGATAAAAGAATTTCTCAAACAAGTGCTTGACGCTCACTATGATCAAGCGATCGAGCAAGTCACCACCTATTACCACAAGAATCTGGATCCAGATCAGCGTCAGGCGGTCAATAGTACGCTGCGAATTCTAAAGAAGAGAAAACCAGGGCACCCCTTCACGATCCTCCTGTTGGCCCAACAGCAGGAAACCGTCAACCGTCTGGGGGCAGACCTTGCGGAACAGGGAATTCCCTTTATCCGAGTGGGTGCAAGGGACGAAGGCGCAGACATTCCGGAAGCGGTCGAAGCCTCGTGGAACAACCGCGCGGACAGCCTGGAAGCCCTCGCGGCGCGCCCGAAAACCATGGTGATCCTTTCACCCATTAACAGCTTAGCGGGGGATCCGGCCGCCAATAAATTTTTCTTCCCACTTCAGGGGTCCCCACGCAAGGCAGATGTCGTCGCCATTGATGAAGGAGGGCTCTGTACCATCCCAGAAACCGCAATGGCCACGTTGTACCTAGAGGACGACGGGGAGCTGGTTGTCGTGGGGGATCAGAACCAAGTCACCCCGTTCGGGGTCGGGCAACGACGCGTGAAAGAAATCCTTGACGATCTCAGTAAGGACCCAGACTCTCCGGAGGACGTGAAACGGTTAACGGAGATTATCATGACCGTGCCGAACCTGGCGTCGTTGGAAGTCTCCGGACTTGCTCGCATCTTTGAGCTCCACCCCCGGCAAGTCCGCCGGCATGTCCTGCATACGTCCTGGCGGTTTTTCCCCCAAGCCGCCGGGTTAACGTCCCACTTTTATGAAGAACCTATTGACCCAGGCAAAGCAGAATTCCTGGCCCCGTGGCAACGTCGTCTCCGGCTGTTTTGGGTGGATGTGCCGCTCTGGCAGCCGGATGAGCTCGATGAAACCCTCGATCCGGAAGCGAAGGCTCTACTCGGTACCAGAGAGGGCCGAGCCATGTTCGGCAGAAAAGACCACTCCCAGTGGAAGATCGGAACCAGCACCTTCAACCCCGGATATATTCAGATTGCGCTGGATTTACTGTATCGGGCGTTGAATGGTCAGCCGCCGGCGATCCGACGCTTCGAGCCGGACGAGATCTTGGTCATCACGCCTTACGACGCGCAATTAAAAGCGATCCGTGCCGCGCTGAAGGTCAATGCGGTGTTAAATGAGATGATCGTCAAGATTCCCTTTGTCATCCGACGCGAGGCAGACGAAAGGCGTCTGATCGACGCCAACCTGGTGGAACACCTCCGTCAGATGCTCAGTCAAATACTGCAAGAGTGGTGGAAGGAACGGCATCCCGACGTGCAGAACATCTCGATGAAGCGAGTCCAGCAAGCCCTCGAGATCGTCGGCGAGGCGTGCCAACAACAGAGCAGGGCTATCTTACAAGCGTTGCAGTGGCGAGGTTCCGCTGGTGTGCAGGTCGAGGAGATCGCCGTTCAAGCCGCCGCCGGGCTCTCCCGAGCATTCCACTCCGCGCTGTTCTTCGTTGATCTCCCGTTCGTTCAGCCACAAGAACTCATTGTGGGGAGTTGGAAAAAGGAGGGGGAGGAGCAGGGGGCGCGGCTCGTAGGACAGAAGTTGGCCTTGAAGCCAAAACGGTTTATCACCTCAAAAAATTTGCCGTTAGGTGACGGGCCACAACTGAAAGTGACAACAGGTCGAGGCGTCCAGGGAGCCGAAGCGCCCCTCACGATCGCGGAGACAACCCGCAGCGATCCCGATCGCGATCCCGGGATGCTCATTTACAAAAACCTGCATAACGTGATGCTCTCGCGTCAGCTCGAGCAATTGTTCTTCATCGGTTGCCGGAAGCTGTTGACCGAAATGGACCAAGCGGTGCGGTCTAAACGCCCGGGTGGTGCGGTTGGCCCGCGCAGCCTCACGCAATATCTCGAGGACGAGCTGAGCCTGAACTTCGCCAAAGAGACGAGCCGCATTTATCAAAAAGCCTGGCCCTATGTCGAGAAGGAAGGAACGGTTGAGCAATGGATTCCGCCGTTCAACGTGTTTAACCCGTTCTTGAAACCGATTAGCCGCGCCAAGCGGACCAATAACGGGCGCCGGGAGCAGTGGGGAATCGCGGCGACCCCCCTCGGCGACTGGGTCCACGGGTTCAGTCTCTCCTGGGCGGTCGGGGTGTGGGGACTAGCGATGGTGTTCGTGATGAGTCTGTTGAAATACCGCCCTACCCCCCTCACCTGGCCTTCGGCCACCCTCCCCCGCCAGGGGAGAGGGAAACATTCGGTGCCTGACCCCGTTTCACGAGCGCTCACCCTGAAGTTGGTGCTCTCGGGTCTTCCCTCCACCGACGGACAGAGACCGCCACCCCCTGAGCTGTTGCGGTTACATCCCTACTTGACGACACCCCACGAATTTCGCCGGGCGTGGACCTCAAGCACTGTAGCGACCAATCAAGCAACCGCTCGCTCGAACAGCGGAGGCCTCCCAACGCCGCTTGAACAGCGCACCCGCGTTTTCCTAACATTGAAACTCAGCACATAGTGGGGGCAACGGTTTGGTGTAGAATCATTCTCCTCCAGATAGTCTCGATCAGTGTACACGTGTTCTGTCAGGCTGGGCAGGCGACTGAACGGCAGGTTCAAACCTCTGTCGTGCATCGCTCGGAGATCCTTTGGACCACGGCTCGCACGCGATGTGAGCAAGGGGATGCCCTTCCGGATAAACAAGCCAAATCGTACTATTTGCAAGCCTATGGGAAGGCAGCGGAGGCGGTGGCCGAGGATTCCACGAGCGCCGGGGCGCACTTTTGGCTGGGGCTCTCCAGCGCAAAACTGGCTCGGCTGGCTGGTCCGTTCGCGGGGCTCCGGTATGTTCGGATCACTGAACGGGAGATGAAGGAGGTCATCCGGTTGGACCCCACATTTTCTGACGCCGGGGCTCACAGGGTGTTAGGAAGGCTCTATCACAAATTGCCCCGCCTGTTGGGGGGAAGCGAGGTGCTGTCACGAACACACCTTGAGACGGCGGTCCGTGTAGCCCCGCGTCATGTCCTCAACCACCTGTACCTGGCGGAGACGTTAGAAGCGTTGGGGAAGTATGGGGAGGCTGATCGCGAAGCCCAGAAAGTGCTTGACCTTCCTCCCGAGCGGCGCTCTTCGTCAGTAGACGAAGATCCCCGGGCCGACGCCGAACGCCTCCGACGCTCATTAGCCAAGCGGCTGGCCCCCCCACCCCACCCTCTCCCCCAAGGGGGCGAGGGGAAAAAAGGGGCGACGTGAGTAGTCACAGTTAAGGATCGAGGGAGGTAGATCGTCACAACGGAAGGCCGTGGCGAAGGGTGTCTTCCGTTGTCGTTTTTGGGATGAGGAATTGGAGCAGGTAGTCTGGCCCGCCGGCCTTGGAGCCAATTCCAGATAGCTTGTATCCCCCAAAGGGTTGCCGTCCCACGATGGCTCCGGTAATTTGACGGTTGATGTAGAGGTTGCCCACTTCAAAGGCCCGGCTTGCTTCTTCGATGTGCGAGGGGCGACGAGAGTAAAGTCCCCCCGTTAGGGCGTACGCGCTGTCATTGGCGATGGTGAGCGCTTCAGTGAAGTCACGCGCTTTGATGACCGATAACACGGGGCCGAAGATTTCCTCCTGTGCGAGCCCTGAACGAGGATCCACCTCGGTG
>JACPXA010000173.1 GCA_016196785.1 Elusimicrobiota bacterium | reverse complement strand
CTCCCTTCAGATGGCGGTGGTGACGAGGGTTTCGGTCGAAAAGACCCCGGGGATAGCTCGGATGCGTCCGACCACCACGTGGGTCATGGTTGGAAGATCTTCCGCCTCAATGTCCACGACGAGATCCCACCGTCCGAACACCGCGCAGACATGCGAAACCCCTTTCGTATCCTTGATCTTGGCGAGCGTCGTTTTCTCCCGACCAGCAGCCAACCGGACCAACACCAATCCAGTGACCATATGGAACCTCCCTCCTCTTCGTTAGGCGGGGGGCCGCGGGGTGGCCTGGCGTCGCCGCCAGGCACCTAAGAACGCATCCACAACCCCAATGAGCCACACCCCGATGAGTAACCCTTGATAGGTACGGAAGACCACGGGGTGGTCCCTGAGGATGGCCCATCGGATTTGCCGGGCCATCTCGAGGTCCACTTTTTCAATTCCTGCCGGGACATACAGGACCGCCGCCTTCCCCACCCACACCAAAAAGGCGAGCAAGACCACCAGGCTGATCCCGATAAGGATCCACCCTTTCTTGAATTCGCGGTTAAAGAGTTGTCCGATGCCTGGACCGACGACGGCGGAGAGCAAAACAGCGAGGAATAGCCGACCCATACGCGGCGCCATTATAGCATTTTACGCGAGGGTGAGGCCGGCGTATCCCACGACTGAACTGTAGTCCTCGGAGACGTCCCCCGACGTCGCGTAGCAGATGAGATCGGCCTTTATGGCTCCCAGCGCACGGGCCGCCTGGAGCACGGCCGCGGTGGGCCCCGCTCCGCACATCGAAATTCCCATCCGTTTGCAGGTCTGAAGAAGTCCACCGGGATCCAAGGCGAGGATGGAGTCAATCGCACATTGGTCTTTCACTTTGGCTAGCCGATACGGTTCGTAGTGGGTGAAGTCGGTTGAGGCGATGAGCAGAACCCGGCGACGCGCCGTTTGCCGGATGGCCCGGATCAAGGATCGCCCGACGTCTTGGCAGATTTCCGCATCCTGGTGCATGAGTACCAGCGGGACGATGCGGGCGTCGGGGTTGGCGTGGGCGATGAAGGGGAGCTGGACTTCCAGGCAATGCTCGCGGGTGTGGGCGAGGACGTCGGGTTGGATAAACTCGGAGTATTCCAGCAGGCGAGCCGCGAGTTCCTCGTCAATGGGGAGGCGAGCACCGGGAACCAGCCACGTCCCCTTGGCATACAGGCTCACCGGCACGCCCAGGCCGGTGTGGTTCGGCCCCACGAGCACATAGGTATCGGCAGGGAAGAGACGGGCGTAGACCGCACCGGCGACCCGCCCGGAATACATCCACCCCGCATGGGGACAGATCGCCGCGATGGCAGGGCCGGGATGCCCTTCTCCGTCAAGATACGCTGAAACCCCATCAGGGGTGTCTGGGTACCAGGTTCCCGCGAACTGCGGCTGGCGGAGCATCAGTCGCGTTCCGCCGCTGTCGTTGTGGTCGCTGTCATGTGCGAGTTGGATCGAACTACCGCCGACCGTTCTTTGAGGTAGCGGACCGCGTGGGCCCCCTCCTCCATCCACTGGCGAGTCGTATAGGGACCCCGCCGGCCCCACAAAGCTCTGGCGAGGTCATGGAGAAATACTCCTCGGACGATGCCGTCCGCATAGATCCCCTCCACCGCTTCGCGGGTTCGACGAAAGAACTCCCGTGGCCCGGACGGGTCCTCGATCTTTTGGTGCAAAGGCCAGTCCACGATGTCGCCCACCACTAGGTTGACCTGGTCCTTTCGGACATACGCATGCCAGTCCCTCAGGAGCTCGTTGAATTGTGAGCGAGTGGCCTCGTAGAGCATGACCGCATCGAGGTCAGCGCCCGCGTCATTGAACATCACGGGATCTTGGCCGTGCTGCCACCCTTTTTCCCAGGAGAGGGTGAAAACCCAAAAGGGTTTCTGAATCGGCACCGCGGTTTTGATGTGCCGGATGATCTGGGAAACCCGGTGGGCCCGCCACCACTGCCACTGGTCAATGAGGGTCATGTCGCGGCGCGCCTTGGTTTGCTTGGCCAGCCAGATCATGCGACCTTCCCGGGTGAGGGTGGGCCAATTTGGGGGCAGGTGCGGCTCCATGTCGCGCACAAAGTCATCCACGAGCTCGCACCCACCCAGGGCGTTGCGGATATAATCTAAGCCAATGTAGTCGAGCTCCGGGACAGCGTTCAAGCGCTGGAGGATATGGATAAGGTCCTCGGGCCGCTTGGGGTCGGCCAGCGAGATCGCGCGCGTCCGGAAGAGCCCTTTGGAAGAGGAGTAGTCCCAAGCGTATTGGTAGCGAGGCGCGAGGCGCGGGTTTCCCATCGTCAAGTAGCTGACCACCCAAGCGCCATAGCGGAGCCCCCGCCGGTGGGCCTCTTGCGCAACCTCACTGAACCGGTTAAGGTTGTCGGTGAGCCAGGGGAACTCCTCAGGCAGAGGACGCTCATAGTACGCGGTTTCACTGGCCAGATGCCAAAAGGTGTTGGCGCCGACAAAGGTCGCCCAATCAAACATCGCCCGCCAGTCGCCGCGGGTACCATCGGGCCGTCGGATCTTCAAACCGTTCACGGGCCGATTGTTTTCAAAGGTGAGGATGGCGAGCGGTTCGGGAATCGCGGTGAGCGGCCGCCGGGCGATTTGAAAGGTCCCGAGATAAACCTGGTAGGTCGTCGAGCTGAAGGAAATCTGGCTCAAGGCGGAATGTTGACTAGGTGTCTCCCCCCCTTTGGAAAAGGGGGGTGAGGGGGGATTTGGCTCGGAGAAATCCCCCTCCTTCCCCCTTT
>JACPXA010000172.1 GCA_016196785.1 Elusimicrobiota bacterium | reverse complement strand
GGCCACGCCATAGCCTTTGGCCTCGACGATCCACCGAGACCCCTGCGTCATGACGTGGCGATGCGCCTCGCGGCCAACCTTCACGTCGCCGCTCATGCCCACGCCGCACGGGATGGTGTCGAACAGCGTCTGAACAAGCCGCTTCAGGTGCGGTGTGACGTCCTCGACCGTCAGGTCGGTCTTGATCAGCCGCACGCCGCAATTGATATCGAATCCGACGCCGCCTGGCGAGACGACACCGCCGTGATCGGGATCGGTGGCCGCGACGCCGCCGATCGGGAACCCATAGCCCCAGTGGATATCCGGCATCGCCAGCGAATGCCGCACGATGCCAGGCAAATGGGCGACATTGGCCACCTGCTGCAGCGACTGATCATGGGTGATGTCCTTGAGGAGCTTCTCATCGGCAAAGATCAGGCCGGGCACGCGCATACCCTGCTGATGCTCCGCGGGCACGCGCCAGCGATAGTCGTCGATCTTCTCCAGTCGGCCTTGCCACGCACGTTCCATGAGCGGTGTTAGTGTGTACGAGAAGGGGCGATTGCGTTGAGGTGATGGGCACGACAGTAGGCGAGTATCCGTTCATCCTGCGTCACTAACGTCGCGCCAAGGCTTCTGGCCGTGGCCACAATGATCCGATCGGCTGGATCTCCATGGAAATTCCCCGGAAGGCGACTACTCTCAACGGCAATCTCCGGCGTCAGCGATGCGAGCACCATGCCTGGGATCCGCAGGGCTCGCTGGACCCATTCCAGGCAACTGACGGAAAACGTAATGCGACGCTTGGTCTCGAGCATGGCCACTTCCCAGACGGAAATCACGGAGACGCGCATACTCGAAGTGGAAGTCCAACGGCTGACTGAACGCAGAAACGATGGCACCTGTAACCGCTGATCACCGGTCGCCACCCCAACCCAAATGTGGGTGTCCAACAGTACCAGTGCCTGGTCAGCGTCAGGCATCCGCGTCCCAAGATTCTCCAGTGGGTGCGACCAGATCCTTCGCGCTGAGCACAGTACCTTTCAGATAACCAAAGGCTGAGCGGGGAAACCTGTCCTGCACAGGGACCAATTTGGCGACGGGCTTGCCAAATTTAGTGATGATAATCACCGTGTGGAAATCCCGAACCTCGTCCATCAGCTTCAGACACTTCGCCTTAAACTCCCCAGCCGAGATGTTCATGTCGCCCTCCTCGTTATAACCATAGTTATAATACCATAGTCATAAATGTTTGGCAACCGGCTGATGCGCTCTAAACATCAAAGATGACCCGGGCTTCCCAGCCGCCATTCACCGGTCTGACCGAGAGCTCGTGGTAGGTCACCCCCTTCACCTCCACGCCGTGCAGGTGCCGGCTGGGATCGAACCGCTCGCCGGTGAGGCGGGCCCGGAGGGAAGCGCCGGTGATCTCATCAAGCTGATAGGTTCCAGGGAGAAAGCGATCCGTATTGAACCAGAAGAGCAGCTCCTTCAACCACATTCTGAATAGTTCTTCCACGGAGTCTGCATCAAGCGTGATCGGACGCACTTCCTTTGGCGAGATGGAGCTGTCCTCCACCAATAAGGTAATGAGCCCCTGCGCCGCATGCACAAACAACTCTTCCAGCGTCGCCCCATACGCCCGCAATCCCACATCCGCCGTATGCTCGAAGAATTCATAGCCTTTGTCAGACATCACACCTCAAACAAAAAGGCGAGAAACTAGAGACTTCAATGAAGGGAGAAAAGTCAACGCTCATCAAATCCGACCTTCGGCTCCGAAGGCCGATGTTCTATCCATTTTCCAAGTTACAAAGAAGGCTCAACTGCGAACACCTCTTTCTTCGCAGCTTCGATTTGATCCTGTCTAAACGTCTTTCGACTCATGAAAAACTCGTCTGTCATGGAAATAATCTTGGTGATAGCTCGTTCTTTTCTCCGCTCAGCCTCTTGGAAGCGTTCTTTCAGTTCACCAACGGGAAACTCGGATTGCCCGGTCTCAAGCAAAGTATTCTTTACACCTCGTTCGCATTCTCGCCAACTATCTTCTATTTCCCTTTTGGATGTCCTGACCTGTTCATACTGAACCCTGAGATGTCGGCCACCACTAAACTGGCCATCGGCGTTCATCTCGCCAGAAATTTTTTCTATAGCCTTAGCATGACGTCCAAGTATATCTTGGACACTTCTCTCAAAATCATCCACCAGACTCGAAATCTTGAAGGAAGTTGGCTCCCGTCGAAGCGTTGTCGATGGGATATCTCTCTGATTAGCCTGTGCCTGATAGTTAATTGTGTAGTTAACTGGACCTGCGGCTTTCACACTTCCTCCGTGAATGTTTTGGTCAATGTATTGATCTACCTTGTTAGGCTCCTTAACACGGGCTGCCTTTAAATTGAAGAAACCGCTTATCAAAGCAACCGCAATCAATCCAGCCAAACCTATAAGCGCCACAGTTATCTCTACTCGGATGCTCAATCTGTGGTACCACCCTAAAGCAACCCTTATCGGGTTTCTCATATCAACTCTTGGCTGTTAAGGAGGACTCGGCGATCATGGCGAGCTTTT
>JACPXA010000171.1 GCA_016196785.1 Elusimicrobiota bacterium | reverse complement strand
GTAGAGGCGGCGGCTGTGCTCCACGCCGACGATGACGTCCCGGGTGCCGTGGAGAAAGAGGGTGGGAAGCGGCGCCAGATGCGGGACGCGCTCAAGGGGTCGGTCCTTCTTCAAGAACAGGTTGCCGGGGCGGCAGCCGGCTCCCCGCTCACACCCCTGCACTCCCGTCCGCATGGCCTCCGGCGTCCACCACTTGAACTCGATGTCGTCAAAACAGGCGGGGGTGCTGACGGCGATGAGACTGCGAACTTGCTCTGGAGCGCGGCTGAGCGTGTTGATCGCAATCGCCCCGCCCAGAGAGAAGGCGAGGATCCCGAGGTGGTGATAGCGTTCCCTGGCGAACTGCATCACCGTCTCCAGATCGCTTCCTTCCCTGGCCGAGAAGGTGTAGAGGCCGCTGGAGCGACCATGGCCCCGGAAGTCCATGGCGAGGACGTCCCGCTCCTGGGCCAAGGCCCGGGCTAAGCGCTGGAAGGTTGGGGTGTCCTTGCTCTGGAAAAAGCCCGGGCAGACCACCACGGCGGTCTCGTGAGCCGCCTCGCCGTACTGATCCAGCGAGAGACTCACCCCATCAGCCGTGAAGAGCCGGTGCGTCGTGTGCATCAGTCCGCTCACCTCAAGGCTTATCATACGCAAGGATCTGGGGCGTCCCAAGCGGAAAGTTTGGTCACCGATCAGCGGACGGGTGCGGGGAGAAGCACGAGCTCAAGGCGGGCGACACGATCTACTCCCCTGTCCGCCGAAGGTGGAAATAGCGGCCAGGCGCACCACGACTAGCACCCCTGTCTTCCGCTTCATCGGCCACCTCCATGCTTGGCCGCCAAAAGAAAACGGGAAGCGTCAGACAACTCTTCCCGTTCTTCTACCTCAGCTCCAGCGAACTCAAAGATCGGCTCGCGGAGAAAGCTCAGGTAGACTTTCTTCTGGCCAGCCCGCTCCACTCTGACTTCGATCGGCACCGAAAGCCAGAGTACGAAGTCGTGGCCGACAGTGAATTGGCTCCCCGGGACGTGCAGTATCCGAACTGTTCAGAGCCCTGGGAGTCCAAACCATAAAGATCGGCCTCAACGAGCTGGTGCACGTGCGTCGTTCACAGCCCGAGGCTTGCCTTCTCAAGAGCTTATTTTAGAGGAAGTTAGGTAAACTTCAAGCATCCTCGTCGTCGCGGTCTGGTCGCGCCCAATCCTCATCAGGCTTACCTTCACGCCGACGCTTCAGCGCTCTCTGCACGGCCCGAAGCACTTGCCGCTGCCTCTCCTCAAGACCATCCGGTGTCAGCTGGCCCACCCTGCGTTCCAGTTCATCAATAGTGACGAATTCTTCAACATCCTTCAGTTTGATCCGCCAATGAATGCGGGGAACGTAATCGCCCATCCCTTGAGAGGAGGAGGCCTGCAAGAATGCTGTAAGGAAAGACAGTAGCCCTTCGTTCATTTGGATCAAATTGGTCGCCCAAGTCTTGGGTTCGTCGGGAGATCCCCACGCTTTCCATCGGTACAGGAGATACGCCATCTTCCGGTGTTTACTGAGCGCGCCAGTGGCAGCCGCTTGCCTGATTTTAGTGAGGCAGATGGTCTTCAGCGATTCCAGGTCGGTTTCCTCAACGAGATAGGCATCCGGGTCTCGCTGCTTCTCTCGTCGATCGGTTTCCATATCGGTTTTCAAGACAGGCAGGTGGAGGCCGATGCTGGCCGTCATGGCCTCTTGGAGAATTTGCGCGCGACGCTTCGCATTCGGCTCGCGCTTCAGATACCAATGGATAATCCGTGAGGCGTGCATTTCCGGCTCGATGACGAAGATGCCTCGTGGAGCTTCAGGCAGTTCATCACCAATATCAAAGAGCGCCGTGATAAAAGGAACCGCGTGGTCCAGGTTAATTTTCTCTTTGTAGGCTTCTAGCCGGTCGACGGCGACTCCGAGGAGTCCTCGTTGATTCAGCGCACGGAAGGCAGCGACTAAGCCATCGCGATCGCTGACCAGGGAGAGCAGCTTGTCCAGTTCCGCTCGAGTGAGATCTCCCTCTGGAACCGCGAAGCCGAAATAGCGATCAAAGATATCCGGGTGACACACCCGCGCCTGCCGAAACCAGCCTTCCTCGAAACCAGATCCGTAACCGTAGTTGTCGAAGATCCACTGGATTTTCGGGAAGAGTTGCCCAAGAATCTCCCGTACTTGAGGACGGTTGGCCTCTGGAGCCAGCTCAACCATGGTCTCGACGGTACGCTTGGTTTGTTCTCGTTCCTGTTGCTCCCGTCCACGGCCAGCGAGATCCGTCAGAAGTGGCTTCGCCTCGGAGAGCCGTCGATAAATCTGCGGTTCAAAAACCCGCAAGACCTCGAGCGCAATCAGATCGATTGCGTTCACCTCGAAGCTACCCGGATTGCGGAATAACCCAATATGGAAATCGAGCGTCGACAGGAAGCGATAGACATCGCGGAGTGAGCCGAAATAGGGCCGCAGCCCTGGGATGAAGATATTGGCCCAGCGCTGCTCGTCAAATCCGGCGCCAACATCCTGGGTCGCCAACAATTCATTCAGGCCTTCAAAGAGGACCCGCTCAAGCCGCGGGCGATCAATGATGGGGACATCAAATCCCACCTGAACGATCTTTTTCAAGAAGTCTCTCCCAGACACTGGTCCAAGCGTTTCCAGACTCTCTTCCACGAGATCGCGCTGAAACAGAAGTAGATAGACCAGCCGTGGCAAATCAGCATTGGCCTTCACGAGTTGGAATAGCAACCGGATCTCATCTGCACTGAGCCGGTCCACATCATCCATCACCACCAGGAGCGGTCGGGGCCGTTGCCGTAATAAACCAGACAACTCGTCTTTGGCTTCGTGGAGCGTTCTCCGATGGGTCTCCGCTTTGGCGCTGAACCAGCCGGAGAGACGCTCGGCAAAGGTCGCGCCCCATTTCAATCCAGCGCCCAGCAGAGCAACAGCCAAGGAGAGCAGTCCAACGAGTGGGCGCGCCAGCTCATAGTCCAAACATGCCACGCCAAATCCGACGAAGCCCACGAGCAGCAAGACGGGCCCCAACCCACGAAGGCTATCAACGATCGAACTGCCAACCTGGAGCGTCTTCGCATAAAGTTTCCAAGATGCGGCCAACCGTCTTTCCACACGGGATCGGTCACGGCGACCTAACACCGTTCCGATTTCTGCGAAGAACGCCTCGGCGATCTGATCTTGGCCTGCGAATTGCCATGGATTGAACTCCACAACGTCGGGGCCCTTGGTACGTCCGTCATCATTCAAGGCGTCAAGAACCATATTCTTGATCGACGATTTGCCGCATCCCCATGGGCCGTACAGAGCCACCACCAAGCTGTCGTCACCCGACCAACCCTTGATGGCACCTGCCAGAGCTTCAGCAAATGTGCGACGGCCGAGCCGATCGGCCTGACGATCAGTGATGGGGCGATCGGAGTAAAAGGGGTGCTTCTTGACGAGCTGGCCCGATGTGCTCATTGGCGTGTACGCTGGGTAAGCAGCGCGGCGACCTGTGGGCGGAGCGTGTCGATCACCGTCGCGTAGGGTGGGAGGTTGGGAACGAGTGGGCCGAGCCATTGGTCC
>JACPXA010000212.1 GCA_016196785.1 Elusimicrobiota bacterium | reverse complement strand
TAACTGGTTCATCGACTTTCGGGTAAACTCCGGCAGCGTCTGTGGCGGGAGGTTCCCCCCGGTCAGTTGGATGGACCACGGGCCCCCGGCGTATTGAAGCCAGCCCCGCTCCAGGTCCAGATTGAACCTCCGGGGAACAAGGGAGCCCCCCACCCGATCAAAATTGTCCCAGGGAAGCTCCTCCCCAAAGACCCTGCCCACGGTCCGGTCGCCGGCCAGGCCGTACCATTCTCCCTGGACTCCGGCGACCAGTCCTGAAGGGGAAGTGATTTCCGCCCCGACATCGGTGTTCGTGCTGATCGCCTCCCCTTCCACCAGCGGAAAGTTGCTGTTCGTCGTTATCCCGGAGCCGTTGAAAGTCGACTGTCGTCCTCCCCAGTTCCATTCAAAGAGGGACATGTCATAGGTCATCGGAAGCCCCTCCACAGAGCTTCCAGGTCCAGAAAGGTGGGTGGCGGCCGCTACCGTATGGGTCTTGACGATGGGATCAAGTTTCCATCCTTCGGCCTCCTCTGCCCAGGCGCAAGCCGCCCCTCTAAAAGCGAGGAACGCTCCCGCCAGCCCCCCCAGGATTCTTCTCATGGATGGCCTCCGCGCAGAAGATGCAGCACCCATTCTGTGACGGGCGGCCAAAGAAGGGTGGTGGCGACACCGATTCCGATCAGAAACAGAACGGTGCAGTCGCTCAACGGGATGTTCTTGCGCCTCAGGATCCGGTGAAGCAGCAGCCAGGAGCCGAGCCAAGCGATCAAGGCGAGGGTCTCTTTCCCGGAATAGGGGCCGATCCCTTCAGCCCCAGGCATCCAGGCCTTGCCCCAGGCGTGCACCCATTCTTTCCCTGCCTTGGAATATTCCGCGGCAATGTGGCTGATGGCCAGAACCAGAAGCCCCAGCGCCGCCGAATAAACGGCGGCCGCGGCGGCGCCGGTGGGTTTCTCGGTTGTTGTCATCAGACAGCCCTCAATTTGGTGATCGCCGCTCCCAATCCGAAAGCGACCAAAAAGTAAAAGAAGGTGAGCGCCAGCAGTATCGCCGCCAGCCCCCGCAGGGACCTGGATTTGAGAAGTTCCCCCCGGTAGGCGAGGAACAGAAACGCCGCCGCGACAGCCAGGGGCAGGGTAAACAGCGCTGAAAACTCCTTGAATTCGAAGAAGATCTTGTGGATTTCGGGGAAGTTCTCCAGAAAATAGGTCCTCGGACCCTCCTGGGCCCGGTAGAAGATGTAGATCCGGTTGCCAAAGAGGATCGTCAGGAACGCCAAAAAGGCGTTCACCACGCTTCCAAACTCCAGCTGGGCGGTAGAGGGGATCGCGCCGGTCAAAAGCCGGTATCCCTGGAAAAGACCGATCGTGGCCGTCACCATGAACAGGGCGGCCGACACTCCATGAAGCGCCCCTTCCAGGGCATACCGGCTGTCTCCAAGGAGCTCGGCCAGGGGAGCGGTGAACAGCACGACGACGAGCCCTGTGAGGGCAAGCCCTGCCATCGTGATGGTGAGCGGCCCCTGCGATTCTCGTCCGTTTCCCGCTTCTTTGGTATTCATTCTCCCTCCTCTTGGTCTCTCATGGGTGCACGAGGCACCCTTCACAGGGCTCGGGATCATCCTTCGAGACGTAAATGTCATGCCGCGACTTACCCCCTACTTGAAGATATCCGACAGCCCCCTTTTCCACCCGGAAGATCGCATGATCGACCAAGGTGTAGTTCCCAGGTACCTCCAGGCCGAATTCTACCACCGTCGCCCCGCCGGAGGGCACCAGGGTGGTCTGAATGCTGTGCCCCGGAGGGCTCACCAGATCTCCCTCCCGATACACGTTGTCGAAGATCTCGCCGATCAGATGGAAGGAGGAAATCAGGTTGGGTCCGGCGTTTCCAAAATAGATCCGGACCTGCTCGCCGGTCTTCGCCTTCAGTGCCCCGTCGCCTGTCAGGGATCCCGCCTTGCCGTTGAAGACCACATAGCGAGGGTGCTCTTTGGTTCCCTCCTCGTGAGAGAATTTTAACAGCTCCTCCCCTTCTGCCGGCTCTTTCGTGTAGAACTCGCTCTGGAGGACGTAAAACTCCCTGTCCACCTTGGGCAGTCCCCCTTTGGGCTCCACGAGAATCAACCCATACATCCCGTTGGCGATGTGATCCATGACTGGAGGAGCCGCGCAGTGGTAGACGAAGAGGCCCGGATGGAGGAGTTTGAAGTAGGCCACTTTTTCCTCTCCTTCCACGGCGGTTGTGACTGTTGCACCGCCTCCCGGTCCGGTCACAGCATGAAAATCAACGTTGTGAGGCATCCCGCTGGGATCGTGGCTGGTCACGTGAACCTCCAGGGTGTCCCCAACCCGCGCCCGAATCAATGGCCCTGGAACACGCCCATTGAAGGTCCAGAACTCGTACTTGGCGTTGGGTCCAATCTCCATCACTTGGACCGTGGAATCCAGATGGACCACCACGATCCTGGGATCCTTGCGGGCAATCGGAGGCGGGACCTCAGGGGTGTAGGTGAGGATCGCCTCTTCCTTCGGCGAGGCGGCCCCAAATGTCGAAGAGGCAGTCAGCAGGAAAATGCCAAGAACCGCCACGCCTGCCATGTGAAGCTTCTTGCTGGCTGAGTGACGGTGTAACTCTTCCCGCGGCTGCTTCGGGGCAAGAGGCCGGACCCCCCACTGGGTTTTGGGCCACCCTTCCTCTTCGTGGGCCTTCTGAGCCACCATCTGGAAATCCTGGGCAAGCTTTTTAAGCTCCCTCCCGTTCATGCTGAATCTTAAGACATCCAGAAGGAGCCGCTCGATCTTCCTGTCATGATCCTCCAGAAGCTCGATGAACGCTTCGCTGGCGATGGAGATGACATCCCAGTTCATATGGCCCCCCGGCTGGATGAGCTCCGCCAGGTGACGATGGGCGCCCCGGAGCTGCCGGTGCTGCTCCTTGAGAACCAAGATGGCGCTGGCATTCTCCCCCAGCAGGCGCTGGAGGGCCCGAAAGAGGACCTCCTCTTCTTTTCTCAAGTGCAGCTCCAGGGCCGGCCACAGCATCCGGATGATCCAGGAGAAGACCACCCGGCGGTCTTCCGGGCCCATCTCAATGGTCAAGGCCGCCTCCATGGCTCCCGCCTGTGAAGCCAGGGCCTCATGATCCTCATGCACCTTGTCATCCCACCGTTCCATGGCAACCCCTCTACTCCGACCCCACGACCCGGTTGCGGCCAAGCTGCTTGGCCTGATACAGCCGCTTGTCAGCTCTCTTCAGCAGCTCCTGAAAAGTATTCCCATCCTTCGGAAAGAGGGCCACCCCCATGCTGATCGTCACCCGCGGGCAAGCCACTCCCCCGTTGTCTCCCTTTGGAAATGGAAACGCCTGAACCAGGTATCGAAGCCGCTCGGCCACCACCATGGCCCCTGCGGCGTCCGTTTCCGGCAGCAGAAACGCGAATTCATCCCCGCCGTAGCGGGCGACGAGGTCTCCGGCCCGGCGACCCGCCTGCAAAAGCGCCGCCAGCGACTTCAAGAGATCGTCGCCGGCCAAGTGGCCGTAGGCGTCGTTGTACTCCTTGAAGCCGTCCAGGTCCGCCATGACAACGGTCAGGGGCCGGTTGTGCCTGACCGCCCTTTTGATCTCCTTGAGGGAGATCTCCACCATCGCCGTCCGGTTGGGAAGAGCTGTCAAGGGATCGGTCATCGCCTGGCGGGAGATCCGTTTTTCCCTGCGCTTGGCCAGGGTGATGTCTCTCATCACCGCCAGCGCCCAGACAGGGCGTCCTGGAAGCTGGATCGGGGTGTAGCTGGTGCTCACCACGATCCCCTTGCCGTGAGCGTCCTGGATCGTGTATTCGGCGGCCTCCACCGGCTTAAATTTCTGGATCGCCTTCAGGCCCGGACACTCCTGCGGACAATCGGCCAAGGGGCAGCCCTGAAGATCCCGGCAGGCCAGGAGGAGGCCGCACTCCACCTTGCCGGCCACCTCCTGGCTCGTACGGCCGGTCAACCGCTCCAGGGTCGGGTTCATCGTGAGGATCCGCCGGTGCTCATCAATCACCATCATCCCGTCGCAGGAGTACCAGAGAATCCCGGGAACCAAAGGGTCATGGAGGTCTGGCATGGTTTCTCCTTCCTCTCATGTCCAACTTTACCTGAAGCGGGCAGAGCGGATGTATGATCTGGGTCATAAAGCTGAAATTTTTCGTATCTCTTTAGCGTTGTGAGACCACGAGGGGAGTGAAGTCGCCCTAACGGGAGGCGCTTCTGGCTCTACTTTCGTTCGCATCCAATTTCCTCGTCGGTGAGATAACAGGCAGGATCTGGTGCCCAGGGATCGCCGTGGGCAAACTGGGCCCGGACCCGGAACGCGCCTCCGCAGAGGGGCTTCCACTGGCAGGATCCACAACGGCCTTTGAGCAACGGCAGACGATTCCTTAGGTTCCCAAGCCAAGGATTGGATTCGTCCTGCCAGATCTGGCTAAAAGGGCGCTCCTTGACGTTGCCTAAGGTGACCTCCTGCCAGAACTGGTCCGGGTGGACGTTGCCTTGCGCGTCGACGTGGGCAATTCCCACACCGGAGGAGTTGGCCCCGCCGCCATTCCAGGTGAGCCACCGGTAGACTTTTTCCGCTTGGGCCTCATGGCCCTCGGCCAGGAGGGTCATAAGGATAAAAATACCGTCGACGTGGTTGTCCACGGTCAGGACCTCGCCGGGCCATCCCTTTTGGACCAGCTCCTGGGTTTTGCGAAGGATGGTGTCCATCGCCAGGCGCATCTGGGCATGGGAGAGATCATCTTCGGCCAAGTGACGGCCACGGCCCGCGTAGACCAGATGGTAGAAACAAACCCGGTCGATCTTTTCCCTCTCCACCATCTCGAAGATCCCGGGAAGCGACTCGATGTTCCGGCGGGTCAGGGTAAAGCGCAGGC
>JACPXA010000211.1 GCA_016196785.1 Elusimicrobiota bacterium | reverse complement strand
TTCCGGTGAAAAATTCAGCAGGTAAGTCACTGTCATGACCAGCAAGCTGGGCATCAGAGCTACACCCACGTATTCCATCCGCATCAGCCGAAATGACATTTCTCGGGTCGGCATTTGGAGCGCCGCGCATTCCCAGCCGCTCCACCACGAGATGCTAAAGCAGTACCAGGCCATCGATCGGTTAAGGCTGCGCTTTGGGTTTTTGAAGAAGACGAAAAGACCGAATCCAAACAAAATGACCGACGTTACTCCCAAGCCAAACAAATGATATTGGAGGAGGGTCATAGCGGCAATCTCACGGTGAAGGTGGTACCGCGGCCGGGTTGGGAGTCGACGTGGATGGTGCCATGGTGCGCTTGGATGATGGAGTGGACCATGGCGAGGCCCAGGCCGTTGCCGTGTTCTTTGGTGGTGACGAATGGATCGAAGATCTTGGGGAGGAGCTCCTTCGGGATGCCTTGGCCGTTGTCGGAGACAGTCAGCTCCAGATAGCCGTCATGGGTTTGGGTGGCTACTCTCAGAGCGCCTCCGTCAGGTATGGCGTCTGCTGCGTTCTGAATAAGGTTGATGAGTACCTGGCGGATTTGGTCCGCGTCAGCTTGGATGGCGCCGCCCGCCACTGACCCGTTGGCGGGCAGGTTATCCTGGCACTCCACGTTCCAGCGAATGCGGCGTTTGGTGAGATCGGCCGAAAGGAGGTTCAAGGTGGAGTTAATGAGCGGGGCCATCTCCATCGGTTTGAGTTGCGGTGGTTTGGGCTTGGCGAAGTCCAGGACATCCTTGACGATTTCCTGAATCCGGCGGGTCTCGGTGGTGAGAATCTCATGGAGTTTGGCGGCAAAGGCGGGGTCCCTATGTCGTTCCGGGACGAATTCGGCGAAGGTCTGCAAGGCGGCCAGGGGATTCTTGATCTCATGGGCCATGCCGGCCGCCAGGGTGGCCACCGCTCGGAGCTTCTCCGCTTGGCTGGCTTCTTGCTCCAGCCGCTCCATCCGTTTGACCAGTTCCTCGTGCGGTGCCCGGAAGATCAGCCAGTCCACCAGGCGTTGGATCGCTATTTTAAGCGGTTGAAAGAGGAAAGCCATTAGCGCGAAAGCGGCAATGGAAATAGTTGTGGACCTGTAGCCAAGGTGAGATTGGAAGAACTGCTCGATCAGGTAAATAGCCCCGAAATAGCCTACTGTCAGCAGTGTGACGAGGATGGAGTAGATAAGACTTCTACGGATGACAAGCTGAATGTCCAGAAACCGGTATCGTACGATGGCGTACATGACGATCACACAGTAGAGCGCCACTAGGTGTCCACCAAGAGGAGGAATGTCCACGCCGAATGCGGGTGGGAACCACATGAAACCGCCCCCAAAGCCTATGCTGGAGGCGAGTATCAGTGAAATCAACTGGGCTCTGCGGAGACCTTCCGATTTCCGGGCTGCTTGATATAAGAGATAGAGCCCGTAGGTCGGCAGGACCACAAAGAGAATCGCGAAGGCAAGGAAGGCGGGGCCACCTACCTCAAACCAGATTCCAAACTTTTTCTGTCCGGACTGGACGAACCACGGGGTGGGTGCGGTGAGAGCGAGAATGGCTGTGGCGAGATAGCCGGCCTTGAGGAATTTGGGCCGCGTCAGACCGGCGAAATGCATGGCGAAGCGCAGAAAGGTAACAGGGATAAAGAGAGCAAATGTGTCGGCGATCCGCAGATATTTGAGAGAGGCCTCCGGTGTTTGGCTGAGCAGCGAAATGGTATTCCAGAACGCCCAAGTCGCCACAAAGAGACACATGATAGCCCACCAGCGGGCAGGGGGAGATTTTGGGTTCTTCCAGAGGATAAAGGTTCCCAGCAGGGCAGCCAGAACGCAGGTGATGAGGGAAGTCAGGGCGTAGGGCTGGCCCACGAGGGAGAGAATTCCCGGTGTCAGCCAGAGATCCGGTGTTGACATCAGATTCCCCTTTTCTTCCTCGGCCGCAATCGCCGCGGTGGCGTTAGAGAGAGTATATAGATAAATCAGCTAGCAGGGTGTATAGGAGTAAATTTACCTGATCAGGCGGGAAAAATCAAGGGGTTGTTAGGGTTTGTTAGGGTGGGTTGTTTAGGGGATAACGCGAGCCCAGCTCGAGGGGCTTCCCCACGTTCCGCCGAATAGGAAATCTCCGAGGGGCTTCCGGGTGCGAGGGGCAAGGTCGCGCTGCTTGAGATGATCCGGCAGTTGATTGGGGTCTCCCGCATAGCCGATCGCGATTCCCGTGACGGCCTCGTATCCCTGGGGGATTGCATAAAGTTCACGCGCCCTCTCCGGCAGGATGCCGATCATCTGATGTACCGCGAGGCCCCGGGCAGTCGCCTCGAACGTCAGGCTGCAGGCGGCCAGCCCCAGGTCATGGATGGCGGCCTTGTTCGGTTTCCCGTTCAGCTTGAAATGGAGACTCGCCACGCCGATGGCGAGTACAGGCGCCGCCTTCGCCCAGCCCTGATTGCCCTCGACCAGGCAGGAGAGCAGCTTCTCGAACTCCGCCGGTTCCTCCTTTGTCGCCACGATGTAGCTCCACGGCTGCTCATTGTAGGAGGAGGCCGCCCACCGGGCCGCTTCGAACAGCGAGAGCAAATCGGCCTTAGGCACCGGCCGGCCATCGAAGGCGTAAGGGCTCCACCGCTTGGCCAGCAGCTCATGAATCGGATGATCATTCGAGGCGCGCTTGATCATGCTTTCCCCCTAGGGTTTCTAACAGCGTGACGCGGGATTCCTCTCGTCGGGCGAGGAGCGTTCGCGAGAGCTCGTCGTTCCTGACGGTGCCTCCCACCCGGGCTTCATCGAGAGCTTGGTAGCCGAGCCGGCGCTCGTGCCGCTGCCAAAACCCCATCACGTGGCCGACGCCGGCACCGATGTAATTTCCATAGGGCAGCCCCGCAGCATCTCCTGCGTAGGTTCCGAAGGCGGGGTAGAGGGTCTGGTAGGCGTGGAGTTCCCCTTCGCGGTCTTTGTTTTCCTTCAGGTGCTGTATGGCGATGTCGGAGGCGGTTTGCTCCTGGCTGAGTTCGACGGGAACCAGGATCCGTCCGACCGCGTAGAGCCCGGGGAAGGGGTTCCGGGCGAAATCCACCGCGTGGCCGGCTTCGTGGAGGGCGATGGCCGTGTCATCGGAAAAGAGGTGAATCGTGTTGGTGTAGGGGTTGTAGTGGTCTCCGCCGAGGATCCTGCCGGTGACGGAGGAGAAAAGCGTGGTTAGGATGCCCGGGAAGATCCGGAAATACCATTCGATCCGCTTGTTCTGGGCCAGGCGCCTGAACTCCCCGACGGGGGTCCATTGGTTGATTCGCACCTTCACGTCCTTTGCGGCTTCAGGGTGCGCGGCCAGGAAAGCCTGGAGGGCCTGTTCCGTTTTGGGTGAGACGGAATGGCTGTCGACCTTCCGATTGAGGAGGATTAATTTCTTGGGCAGGCTCAGGAGATTCCCGAGAGCATCCAGAAGCCAGACAGGGCGGCCTCGTTCGATCTGTGCAGACGGCTGTGGTTGTGGAACGGGTGCGGGCGGGTCGGCTTCCTCAGCGGGGGAAGCAGGGCCGCAGAAGGCGAGGAACAAGCAGAGGGAGAGAAACAGGCCAGAGTTTCTCCGGGTTCTTCTATGCCGCGCGGTCGCTTCGAGCAATTCTCTCCCTGGCTTGTTTGGGTAGCCGTTCCAGGTCCACGACAACAAGGAGGTCTCCTTTCTTCGTGTCCTTCATGGAGACGTTCATCTGGGTCAGCACCGTGCTCACCTCGTCGGGGGTGAGTTTGTAGGCCGAACCGCTGGCGAAGTCGATGACGATCCCGACCAGGCCCCCAAAAAGGATATTGCCGAACAGCCAGCCATCCACTGTCCGTCGCAGGGAAACCTCCACCGGCTTGTAGCCCTGCTTCTCGAAGGTCAAAACGTAGCCGATCTCCTTCCGGTTGAGGGTCAGGACTCCGGGGGTCGTGGTGGCCTGGTTGTTCAGGTTGACCCGAACGACGGCGCCGGAAGGCACAGAGGTGACCCGGACATCCTGCCTGGAGCCGTGAATAATACTGGCGCAGCCAGACAACAGCGCGGCGACCAAAAGGGCGGCTAAAATTCGCGTCATTGATTTTCCTCTGTTTTGTCGCTCGCCAGTTTCGTCAAGGCGGTGCCCAGGGCTCCCGGTTTGGTCAAGTTCCGGGCCGCATCGTGAATCGCCTCTCCCACCAGTTCGCCGCTGGCTTTTTCATAGGCGAACATACTGATGCGCCGCTGGACGAGCCCCGTCACCTCAGACGTCTCCACGCTTCTGCCTTGGGAGTCGTACAGCGTGCCATGGAGCGTTGCTTTCGTGGTAGGCGGATCCATCAATATGTCGAAGGATTCCAGTGAGATGGCTTTAACCTGGATCGCCAGAACCCCCTGTGCCCCCAAGCGCTGCGCCTCCTCAGAAAAAGCCTCCGGCCGATCGGAAGAAATCTGGCCTAGCCTCGCGTTAAAACCTTGCTCGTAAAGCGCCGCAACGGCCTCTTTCCCGACTAATTCGACAGGGTCAGCCTTCATCGAATATTGTGTTGCGCCGATGGAACCCAGGCGCTGTTTATTCGCCCTTTCATCGACAGCGCGTGCAACGACGATGGTGGGCGCATTGGGTCTTACGGAGAAAGAGTAGATGTCCGGCCCCTGCGGCAGCATGGCTGTGGCGCATCCGGAGAGCAACAGCACGATGGGAAGAATCATCAAGGATAATCTGCTTTGCATCTTGCCTCCCTTCAGGTTAGCGGTTCGCGTGCGGCCTGCCTGTGACACAGCCTGCGACCAGCAAAGCGAGCCCCACCAAGAACCACCGGCGCATCTTTCTGTTCTCCTTAAACAAACGTGGACACGGAGCGAGGTGTTTCCGGCATTATATCGAGCCCGCCGATCGCGGGCAATGAATTTCCCTTTTCAGCAAGGCTTCACTTTCCCCCGCGGAAGAATTCCAATCTAAGGGGAAACCCGTGTTCGAGCGGGCGCAGGGGTGAAGCGGCTCATCATCTCCCTGATCCGGATCTACCAGCGGCGCCTGCGCCACCTCCACAACCGGGCCTGCATCTACACCCCCCCAGCTGTTCCGAATACGCGATCCTCGCCGTTCGGAAACACGGCTCCTTCCAAGGCCTGCGCTATGGCTGCCGGCGGATCCGGCGGTGCAACGGGGCTATGTATCAAGGTGGCGAAGATTGGCCGTGACGGCCGCTGGGGATTCAGTGTGCCTGTGGCAACTGACCAAACTTTTCTCGCTCATTGAGGAGACCGACGGAGATCTTTTGGTTTGATGACGATTCCGCCAATTTCATCCCGCTCTTTTCTTTGAAAAAGAGACTCACGGGTAAAGAATTCTTGCCACAGGACCATCTCTTTTTCGCCCGTTTTCTTCTGGACTACCTCGAGGCTATAAGCGTTACTCCAAAATTCGACAGCTTGCTGAATTTCCAGGTGCTGTCCAGGGGTCAGCTTCTTCGAGTAAACTCGATTCAGAGGATACCCAATATAGAAGTAAACCTGCAAGGTTTCCTCTGTGGCGTTGGTTATTTTATGCCACTCCAAAGTCGATCCTGCATTACTTATTTGTGGAAAGAAAAGATTAAGGGACGTAACAATTCCCATGGCGAGCAATAAGTGCCGTTTAATAGAGCACATAGGACGGTTTCGTACCTCCTTCTTGCTTTACCACAGTTCCAAAATCTTGCCCTAACCGGTTGGCGCGAACATCCTCGTTGCTGTAACCGCCATTGTTAGTATAAGTCGGGTCAAGATAATCGGTCGTGAACTTCTGAGCCCAATCGTGCCACTCATAGGCCCTTCCCGCGAAGTCCGCGAAGATCCGGTTGGTCCGATAGGTGAGCAATGCGGACGTGGCAAAGTGCTGGAGTTTATCCCGATTGTCATAGCTCTCTGATAGGGGTTTAAAAGTTCCGACGAGGCCACTCGGTAGGTTCCGCACCCTTCGTTCCCATTCAAGATCATTTATATCAAGTTTTCGATCTTTGATATTCACTATCGCCAGGAAATACTCCAGCGTTTTCCTCGTGTCCCCTCCGGCAAGTTGAGCGGCCCGGCCATACAGCGCGTCCACTGCGGCAGTATTACCTTGCGTGTCTCGGATTGTACCAAACCCCTGTGATTTAAGATAACCATTCAGATCACTGAAAGCTTCAGCAATTCCTACTACAGGCTCAACCGTCTCAGCGTGGGCAGGTGGAACAAGAAAATCTGACAGATACCTCTGAAACTCCGGCTGGTTTTGCAAAATCTGCGCTACTTCCGGTGGAGGATTTCCCTCAAGGGTGATCATCCTCGGCTGACCAGAAATTGCCTCGGTAATCTCCATGACAAAATCGCTGGACGAAGTTGGGCTGACCCGGAATGGATCCAGCGGCTCACCCGTCTCAACATCGGTGCGACCCACAAGTCGCGATTTAATCAGGATCCCATTCTGGAAATAGAATTTTGCTCCGGATGAAGCGGTCAGCAGCCCATTGCGGATGGAGCCATCAGCGTTCAGGCGGATGTCCTGGAAAGAGTTAGGGGTCACGGTGTAGCTGTTGCCTTGACTATCTTGGATGGTTACCTTAGTGACACCAGCAGCGGAAACTTCTTCCAGGAATTGGGCTGTGACAGTGGTGCCGTTCGGAGCGGTAGATCGGTAAGTGCGGGTGATGGTGCCTTCAGTCATGCCGGCAGTGCGGGTTTGGCGGTCGGCGCGGAGCTCGTAGTAGCGCTGATCGATCTCGTCCTCGGTCAGCCCCAGGAGTGAAATCTCGCCGAAGGGATCCTCCTTGTAGAGAAGGGCAAAATCTTTGTCATCGGCCAGGGAGAGTTTCTTGGCCTGGGTTCCGTCCTCTAAGGTGACGTTCTGGATTTTGTTCTGCTGCATCCGCTGGGTGATGGCGTCCTTGATGGTGCCGAAGGATTGGACGAGAGACTCGACCGAGTCGCGGTGGAAGATGCTGGTGGCGTAGTTCTCAACGGCCTGGGCCAGACCGTACTGCCGGATTTCGTCGGAGAAGTTGTTGGTCTTGGCTAACGCTTGGGCCATCCAAACCGGCCGGGAAGCCTCGTACTGGCCGATGGCCTGGTTATAGGCGGCCTGATCCCAGACCTTGGTTCCATTCTGAAGGGTGGCGATAAATCGCGGATCCTCGGGGTCGGGTGGAGGCGGAATAGTGCTGAAGTTGCCGACGGAGTCCCGGAAGGCGTTGTAGACCCCTTGGAAGATATTGTGTGACGGGCTAATGGCTCCCGAGATAGCGCCGGAGAGGGTGCGGCTGATCAGGGATCCGGCGAAGGGATCCAGGCCAAGCGCTTGGGTGGCC
>JACPXA010000210.1 GCA_016196785.1 Elusimicrobiota bacterium | reverse complement strand
TTTCACGGAAACGGGTTGTCCTTCGGGTCCTTTTTCGTCAATATCAAACAACTCTTTTTCGGCGAAACCGAAAGAACCCGCGATGATATTTACGGGGAACGATTCAATGGCCGTGTTGTAGTCGCGCACGTTGCCGTTGTAGAAGCGCCGCGCCGCCTGGATTTTATCTTCGGTATCGGTCAGCTCGCGCTGCAATTCAAGGAAGTTCGCGTTTGCTTTGAGATCCGGATAATTTTCCGCCACGGCAAAGAGAGTCTTCAACGTAGATTCGAGCGCGTTGTTTGCGCGAAGTTTGTCTTCTGCCCCGCCCCGCACAAGTCCGGCGCGCGCTTCAGTCACTTTTTCGAACACATCGCGTTCATGGGTCATGTACCCTTTCACGGTTTCAACCAGGTTCGGCACCAAGTCATAGCGCCGTTTCAACTGAACTTCGATATCTGCCCACGCTTCATCCACCTGGTTTCTGCGACGCACAAGGCCGTTGTAGGCGGCGATGAGCCAAAGCACGACCAAAATAACGACTCCAATAATGATCCAAGCAATGTTGAGCATACGTTTAAATTAGGTTCCACATTCCACGTTCAAGAACCATTCTACCACACTCCATAAAAAAAGTAAGCCCCACTCCTCCTGGTGGGGCTATCTCTCTACGATCGAAGGCATGGCGGCATTCTTTCATTTCTATGCGCCGCCGGTTGATGAAACCATGCCCTATGTACAATATTACGCTCTTTAGAGACGGAGAAAGCCAACGCGCTAGGCCAATATCTTGCAGACCATTATTTGGCGCCTACGGAACCAGGGCAGAATGAGATGATGCTGATCAGTCGGGCCTCCCGGACCACCCCTAAGGTGACTCTCTCCATTGGACGGCACACTCTAACAGGGATCTCGTTTGAATGGGGGCACGTGGGGCGTTTGAACGAAGCTACGCTTACCTCCCTGTTTCGCGCGCTTAGTGAAAGTGAGACCCTGGCGACGTATCCGGTGAAGCGTCGTGACCTGATGCGCGTGAATCGCTTTATGCGCGATCTTCGGTCGTTGGGAGTCGTCCCCCTGTCATTACAGGCCTTTCAGCTCAATCCCTCCTTCGCTGCGTTGCTCTTTCTTGCCAACGCGGTCACGATCCTCTTTCTCTTGGTTTCCGCAAGGCAGCGGTATGACAGGGAAAAAGGAATAGTTTCCCCCAAGGTCGAGAGACAGCGGCTATTGCTGTTGATGGGCCTTGCCATGCTTCTCGCTGCAAACGGGATTCTCTTCTTCGAAGCCGTCAAGGACTGGCTTGCCTTTGGCATCATCCGAAGGGACAAGGAGACTCGAGGTGTTACAGCGGCCCGAAGCCTCCTGCAATCCCTTCAATCCCTTTCTTCTCCTCCTGACCTTGACCGAGAACGGCCTAGCATCAATATCCTCCCCATAGGTAAACGCCAAGTCATGGTACACGAAAATGGGGAGGTTAAGATCATCTCGCACTATCTGTTTGACGAAAAGGCTCTCCAGTTACTGTCAGATGAGGAAAAGGCGAGGGCCGGGGAGGTAGGGGTCGCCCGTTTAAGCCCCTGGGAGTGGCCCCTGATTGACATCAAGGAGTTAGTTGAGGTGGCTCAATGGTTAAAGCCGTGGGAAATGATCAGCGCCGAAGCCAACGTCAGGACAAAGACGCTGACAGTCACGGTCCCTGACCTACCTGTCAAGATTCTTTCATGGAATCCACAATGGGAATTAGACGTTGTGGAAAGAGGGGCAAGACCAGTGGGCGAGATGTTGGATAAGTTTGTGGCGGGGCGACGCGCACAAGGCCCACCTGGGAAAGGTCCAGGGACCCCGACAGCCATCGTTGCGCCTGGGCCGTTCGTAGCCCTTTCAGCCCTTCCCCTTGGCCTGCTGGTTGGGGGAGGGTTGGTGGTCCTTGGTGTGATGGCCAAACGATATCGCTATGTGTTGTGGATGGTCTTGGGGCTTGTTGTCCCTGGGACCATGGCCCTGCTCGCGCTCTACGCCCACCACCTCATCTCCATTGATCCGGCCTGGACGCTGAGCACTCTGGCGGCAGGAGGCGTCCAGATCAGGGTTCCGAGGAACGCGGAAGTGCTGGGGGTAGATGAGCAGGAAGGCTTTATCTATGTCCGCCAACCTGGGGAGATTGTCGCATACGACTACACCGACGACTCATTGCAGAGGTCCTTCAAACTCGAGGTGAAGGGGTCACCAATCCATGCCGCCAGTCAGAGGGAAGATGTCATGGTGGCCCCCGGCGTCTGGCGGCTCGGTAATCGTGCCACCGTGGTGACCTCAGTCGTCCAGCCGATTAATGCTGGTGCCACGGAGAAGGTGGTGACGACGTTACACGTGCCGTCCCCGGACGATCCAGGGACACTGAAGGGAGTCAAACAGATCTTTTGGGATCGCCTGCCTGCCAAAATCCTCACGCTGCACTCCAAACGATTTGGCGAGGAAGGGGTGTTCCTCCTGTTCGACACCGGCGGCTTGGGATTCTTCCCCTTTGATCGCGAGCGGCAGACCAGATGGATTGACTTGGTTCAGAGGTTACACCGAACAGACCTCGCCAAAGCGATGGCCTATGATCAGGTTAACGATGTTGTGTACTTCTCCTTTGGCCCTTCCATCTATAGGTACTATCCGGCTACAGGGGAGTTCGATCGTAATCCTGTGACGACATTTCCATTCCCGGTGACTGATCTCTGGGTCGTCACCCCAGGGGTGAAATTGGTCGCGGTCGTGAGGGAGGGCCATCGCTCTTCCGTGATGATGTGGGATCCCCAAACAGGAGAGATCACACAAGTTCCAGATCTCCAGCGAGTGTCTTCTCGATTGAGCATCCTTATGAGCTTGTGGGAGGGGGAACCGGTTATCAGGAACGACCGCGGCATTGTGTACGTGGTACCCGTGCATAGCGCGACCCCGGCAAGTACCAGACTGAGGCAATTGCGCTCCTACAGCCATTTTGTCTCCATTCCCACGGAGGGAGGGAATGAGGAGTTTCTGGGAATCAGAACTCACATGGTGAAAGGGGAGCGTGTCCTCACAGCGGACAACGTCTCTGACCCCCCCAAGGGACTCCGAGCTGCCATCGTTCGCAAACTGTGGTCCTGGGTTGATCGGTTCCGGTTCTTGACGTTCTTTACCGTTGGTCTTGTGATGGGGGCGTTCACTCTCGCAGAGGGATGGGGACCGTTGCCGTTTCTCTTGAATGAAAAACCGTTCCAACAACAGGAGGGGAAGTCGAGGGCAACAGGTTCTGAAGAGCGTGAGATCAAGGCATTTACGAATGCTCTGGTCTTGGGGATGCCGCCCATCGCTGCGGTGAGTCCTACCAGGGAGGGTGATCTTGAGAGGTTGGCGGATCAGTTCGCTCGGGAGGTCGTGGGGATTGCGCTAGAGCCCCAGCGGGTACAGCCGTTGGGGGTCGAACAACTCGACCGAGGGTTTCGTTCGCTGGAAGAGCAGTTGGCGGTCAGTGGGGAACCGATCGCTCAGGGGCGGAACCCGAGGGGATCGGTTATTGCGGACGTAACTGCCGTTGCGGGATACGCGCATGAGCAGATCTGGGTCCTGGTCAGGGACTTGGACCGGGATCCCACGAATCCCACGGAGCGGGTCCGGACGCTCCTGCGATTGGCCTTCCAGGATGTGGCGCTGGGGATACAACCACTTCCTCAGGTGCTTGAACGGTTGCGCCGCGAGATGAGCCGGCTTTCGCCATCGGGGCAACAGGTCTTTGCGACCGGATTGTTTCAGGTCATGCGGGAGCATCCCGACGGGTTGGCTGGCGTTCTGCGTGGGGAGTTTGAGACAGTTCAGCAGGCGCGAGAGGCGATGGTGCGGGGTGTCCAGGAACCGACGACCATTGAACCCGTGAACCGCACGCTCCCTCACCTGGTGAACATGGAAGAAGCAGTCGGGGATCTCCCGCCGTATGTGCCGGCCACGGCCTTTGAGTTGGTCATGCAGGATCTCCGGCAGGTCGAAGCCGCGCTGCAGGATGAGACGAGATCAGACCCGGAGAAACTTGCCTTGGCTCAGCAGAAGACCGGGGGCTTGGTGATCTATAGCCACCGGTTCGGCGAAGGGCAAGAGGGGGCCATGCGTCAGGCGTTTGTGGAGCCATTCGCTCGTCGTCTTGAGAAGCTCAACCGAGTTGACGCTCCCCCAGCAAAAGTGACGAAGCTGGCGATCCAGCTTTTGGCGAAGCGCAATCGGTTTGTGCCGATGGCGTCCTACGGGTCGCAACTGACGAGGGCAGCGGTGGAGTCTCTGCTCGGGATTGAACGCGGCGGGTTCATTGCGCTTGGCGATCTGGAGGTGTGGGACCCGCAAACGCTAGGCGCTCTGCTACAGAGACAAGCCTCTGGGAAACAGATCGGGACCGTCCTCTTCAATGGCCAGCGCTTCATCTACAATATGCCCCTCGGGATCCTCCAGTTCTTCCTGCAGCGCCAAGCAACCATTCGACAGGCGTTGGCACAGTCCGCGTAGACCTTCTGATCAGCGGCTATAACCAACCACGGGCTCGCACCTCCAAGAGCCCGGCTTCGTAGGCATCGCGGCGATGCACAATCTGGAGAAGGGTCACGCGCTGGCCCCCGATTTGGTAGATGACCCGATAGTCCCCTACCCGTAAACTCCACAACGATTTCAAGTTACCTCGAAGCGGTTTCCCATAATCAGTCGGATAGGTGGCTAAGCGATGTTCAATAGCTTTCTGAAGCCGTGCTACCATGTCACGATTCACGCGCGGTAAGTCAACCTGAAGGACGTCAGGATGGTAGAAGACCTTGAACAGAGGTTATGCCTTTGCCTTTTTCCAGAAGGCTTGGTGGGAAACCAACTTGTTTCGGCGGAGCGTCCGAAGTCGTTCCCTGGCTAACCGAACCAACCCCCACTCCTCCACATCCGCGCAAGCGTCTCGGATCAGATCTCGCACCGCCAAGGACAGCGGCGTGCCATTTTTGTGTGCCAGCCGCTGGACTTGCCGATACAACGAGGGTTCTAACGTGACAATGACTCTGGGCTTTTGAGTGGGCATTCCGCACCTCCCAGTCCAGTGTATCACTAAAGACTCACCTTTTCAAGGTGGGGGGCGTTTTTACAGCCACGTGTCGGGAGGGACAGAAAAAAACTTCTCCAAGGGAACGCCAGCCGTGCCGACAACCAGCGTTTTTGCCTCTGGGTATTTGCGCTGAAACGCCTGTAAACCCCGCCGAGAGATTCTGGATCCTCCTTTGACTTCTACAGCCACCAGATGCTCGCCTTTCTGGAGCACATAGTCCACCTCGTCATCGCCTTCTCTCCAGTAGGCCACCGTCATGCCAGGGGTTGCCGCATTGAGCAGATGAGCCCCGACCGCATTTTCAATCAATCGGCCCCACAGGTCAGGACGCCGGCGGCTGTCTCGGTACGGAAGGCCTGAGAGGGCGTTCACCAGGGCGTTATTCCAAACGACGAATTTAGGACTTGACGCCCGCACCTGAGCGATATGACCACGCCATTGGGACAACCCCGACACCAGGTAGGCCGAGGAGAGTAGGCGCACATAATGCGCGAGGGTCACCGTGTTCCCTGCGTCTTGCAATTGGCCCAGCATCTTGTTGTAGGAGAGAATCTGCGCGGGGAAGCTCGCGGCCAGCGCGAACAGGTGTCGGAGCAGGGTCGGCTTCGCGATCGATTGCATGGCGAGCACGTCGCGCGCG
>JACPXA010000170.1 GCA_016196785.1 Elusimicrobiota bacterium | reverse complement strand
CGACATTGTCGCCAAAGATCCACAAGAACCACATGTTCCCGATCAAATGCATCCATCCCCCGTGCAGAAACATCGAAGAGACCAGCGTCACCCACGCAGTGGGCATCTCCCAACTGATGCGGGCCGGCACCACCCCCCAGGTGAAGAGCATCGTCTCCAACGCCTCAGGGGTCGGGGCGTGCACTTCGTGAATAAAGGCGAAGACATTCGCCGCAATCAGCAAATAGCAGATCCAGGGTCTCTGCTGGGATGGGATATTATCTCGGAGGGGGAGCATCAGGGTGAAGCGGGCGCTTTTGCGGAACACCCGGAGGGCGGGGGAATCGGCTGGGGGTGTGGTCACTTTTCTCGAACAAGACCATGGTCCGCTCAGCGGTTGTGGGCAAAAGTTGATACTGGTGGCGTTGAACCAGTCGAACCGCCAATTGATTGACAATCCCCGTGAGCTGACTGAGCCGTTTCAGTGATTCCGTACCTTGCTGTGCGATGAATTTGCCTCCTACTTTGAGAAAAGCGCTCACGAGCTCCAATGCGACCGGCAGTGGCGCCACCGCACGGCAGACGGCAAGATCAAACTGTTCCCGATAGCCGGTATCGTGAGCGAGTGATTCTGCTCGTCGGCAAACGACGTTCAGCCGGTTGAGGCCGTCAATGCGGGTAAGCGATGACAGAAACGTCGCCTTTTTCTGAGACGCTTCAACAAGGGTGACTTCCCACGAAGGGCAGGCAATCTGCAGGGCAACCCCTGGGATGCCGCCGCCGGACCCTACATCAATAACGGCCAGCCGTTTTGTTCGCCAACCGTGTGGGATGACGTGAAGGATTGCCAGGGAATCCGCGATCGCTTCGATCCCCACCTGTTGCGGGTCGCGGAACCCGACTAAATTGATGCGTTGATTCCACCGAAGCAACTCGTCCAGATACAGCTCACACCGAAGGCGCTGCTGTTCACTAAGCGTCACCCCAATCCGCTCTATGGCGGCTTGCCAACCAGACACCAGTGAATGCCCTAGGGAGTGAGGACTGACACCCCACGCCGCTTGGTGAGGTAGACGAGGAGCAGGCTGATATCCGCCGGGGTCACGCCAGGGATCCGACTCGCTTGGCCAATCGAGTGTGGCCGCACGCGTTTCAGTTTCTGGCGGGCTTCGATCAGCAACCCAGGAATGGCGTCGTAATCGAAATCCACAGGGATCGCTTTCTGCTCCATTTTGCGAAACCGTGTAATTTCAAACCTTTGGCGCGCAATGTAGCCGGCATATTTCGTTTGGATGGCGACCTCTTCGCGGACCTTCTCGAGCGTCCACGGCGCCAAGCCTTCAGCCCCCTCACCCACACCCTCTCCCACAAGGGGAGAGGGAGCCGACGGAGCTATTCTTCCCCTCTCCAACGCTTGTTGGATCAACAAGTGATAGCGACAAAACGCTCGATATTTGTCTTCCGGAATTAAACCGACCCGATATCCATGAGCCATCAGCCGGAGATCGGCGTTATCTGTCCGAAGGACCAAGCGGTATTCCGCACGGGAGGTAAACACTCGATAGGGCTCGTCCACCCCTTTAGTCACCAGGTCATCAATCATCACGCCAATGTACGCCTCCTCACGACCCAGAACTAAGGGTTCCTCTCCCTGAATGGCGAGGGCCGCGTTGATCCCGGCCATCAACCCTTGGCCGGCGGCTTCCTCGTAGCCAGTCGTCCCATTAATTTGACCTCCAAAATAGAGCTGTTTCACAAGTTTGGTTTCCATGGTCGAGAAGAGTTGCGTGGGAGGACAAAAGTCGTATTCAATGGCATACCCTGACCGCATGATCTCTGCATGTTCCAATCCAGGGATCGTTCGCACGACCGCCAACTGTACGTCTTCTGGGAGGCTGGTGGAAATCCCATTGGCATAGTATTCCTCCGTCTGATACCCCTCCGGTTCGAGGAACACCTGATGCCTCTCTTTGTCCCGGAATTTGACGACCTTATCTTCAATGGAAGGGCAGTAGCGCGGGCCGATCGCTTTAATTTGTCCACTATAAAGAGGAGAACGATCCAAGTTGTCTCGGATGACCTGGTGGGTCAGCGCATTGGTGTAGGTGAGATAACACGGCAGTTGTGGCTGGGTCACCCGTTCCGTCCAATGGGAGAAGGGGATCGGCGGATCATCCCCTGGTTGTGGAATACACTTTGAAAAATCAATCGTTTTCGCATTGATCCGTGGGGGAGTACCCGTCTTGAGCCGCCCCATTTCAAACCCGAGCTCTTGGAGTGGATGGGAGAGGAGCTCCGCGGCTAGCTCACCGCCACGCCCCCCCGAGGTCTGCGTCTGCCCGATATGGATCAGCCCGTGCAGGAAGGTCCCGGTGGTGAGGATCACCGCCTGGGACCGAAACACCGTCCCGGTTTTTGTCAGGATGCCACACGTCCTGCCGTGTTCGACCAGGATGCGCACCGTCTCCGCCTGCTTAAGATCCAAGTTCGGCTGCTGTTCAATGGTGTGCTTCATCGTGAACTGATAGAGTTTCTTATCGCACTGGGCGCGGGGAGACTGAACCGCCGGCCCTTTGCCCCGATTGAGCATCCGGAACTGAAGGCCGGTGCGATCGGTGTTCTTCGCCATCTCCCCGCCCAGCGCATCCATCTCTCGGACAATCTGACCTTTCCCCAGCCCACCAATCGAGGGGTTGCAGGACATCTGGGCAACGCTATCCAGGTTCATTGTGAGCAACAGGGTAGGAACCCCCATCCGCGCGGAGGCAAGCGCCGCCTCGCACCCGGCATGACCCGCGCCGACGACAATGACCCCGTACGTTTTAGGATAAATAAACATTGACTTTGGGGTCAGGCTTTAGCACCAGTCATTGAGCCACCTTGACGATCAACCCAATATCACCGAGAACCGCGGCGACCGCCTCGCACCGCTCACGCGGCCCGGTATACACCACCGCCTTGCCCGTCCGATCCACCACCTCGGCGAAATCCATGCCCCGCTTGTATGAACAGTGGATCGCTTTCATCAATTGGCGAGCCACCTCTTCGAACGTATGACAATTACAATTGAAGAGAATGGTGTGCCACGGAAATCCCTTGCGATTAGTGTCGGTCGGTCCCTTCTGGGTGATCGGAGGTCTGAGCGCTTCAATGGTCGAACTCGCCACTTGGTCCTCCACCGCTTGTTGTATATCATAGCAGATCGGGAAACGACTCAGCGCCTCGGTTTAACAAAAACTTAATCGAAATTTAATGGAAATTGTCCCGTTTTGGGGTTATGCTTAGATGGACACGAGTGGAAGGGAAAAACTACCAATAGGGGGGAATCCTATGCCGTTGGAAGACTCGATGCCGAAAGCGCCCACCCATCCAATGCGGTTTCAGGGACTCATCCTGGCCGTTGTGGTGGTGATGGCAACCGCCATCGTGATCCTGGCGCTGGAATGCCTATAACGGCTCGGCGCCCTTCTTTGCGGTACCGCCGCTTGCAGAACTCTGAAAATACTCAGTAAGCCCGTGGACAACCCCATGGGCGATCTTGTCCAGGAAGGTTTCGTCTCGCAACAAACGTTCCTCTTCTGGGTTCGTGAGGTACCCCACCTCTACCAGGATGGTAGGCATCGCGGCTTGGGGAACGCCCAAGAGCCTTGTGCGGTGAACCCCTCCATCCGGCCGTCCGGTGGCTTGGACCAGGGAGCGCTGCACCGTGCGGGCTAGCCGACGGCTGCTGCGCGCCGTGTAATAGGTTGCGCACCCGGCCACTCGCGGGTTGCGATGCCAATCACAATGAATTTTGACGACGGCGTCGGCCTTCAGTTGATTCGCTTCCTCGACGCGAGCCCTGAGGTCACTCCGGCGACCACGGGCGATTCGCCAGAATTGCTGTTGATTACGAGTGAGCCGCACCTGATACCCCGCTTCCTCAAGATACTGTTCCGTCTTCTCCGCAATGCGAACCACCACGTCTCGCTCCCATAAACCTTGCGGAGACTTCTGGCCGGAGTTGACGATCCCCCCTCGCCGGTTCTTGACGGCATGCCCTGGATCCAACACCACCAGCGGGCCCGCCCCGTTGAGTGGCCCACCCCCCCCGAGCAGTCCCACCACCAAGACCCCGAGTGTGAAAGGCAGTACTAAGCGGCCCACCGAGAAACTCCAGCCTTATGCAGGATCCACCACCCAGCCAGAATCGCCGCAAGCAATTCCCCGATGGCGATCCGGTACCCCGCAAGCCCGTGCCCCCACCGCTCAAAGAGGAACACCGTCACCCCCCACAGGAGCGGCCCAAGGATCGCGGTAAACTTCTCCGTCAATCCATAGAGCCCGAAGAACTCACCAAGCTGGGCGGGCGGAGAGAGCTCAACGACCAGCGTCCGTCCGGTCACCCACACCCCCCCAAGTCCTATGCCTGCCATGGGACCGACCAACCAAAAGAGCCTCGGGGAGAAACTCACCAAGGCGAGCGTGAGTGCGACGACCCACGCCATCAGGACCCAGAACAACGTGCGGCCTGCGCCCCATCGGCTGGTTACGAGGCCCCAGAGGTACGATCCCCCAATGGCGCAGACCGTCGCCGTGATGAGAAAGGCATCCAGTTCCCGGTTGCCAAACCCAATGACCCGTTTGGCATACACCGACATGAACAGGATCACCGTATTGATCGCATCGCAGTAAACCAGGTTCGCTAAGAGGAAGAGAAACAATGCCCGATGGGCCCTAGCGTCGCGGATCGAACGGAACAGTTGGGGAGCTGCCTGGATCACCTGAGCCGGCAGGTGCTTCCAGCGGGGCTTTTGTTCAGGCCGGCTCACGCGGGGGTCCCGCACCACGAGGAGGCACGGGAGAGAAAACAGCAAAAAGAGGACCGCGGTCGGCAGGAAGGCAGCGACATTCCCGCCGCGGGCCACGAACGGCTGGACCAACAGCAACCCACCGATCGCCCCTGCATACCCGAGCGCCACCCCGTACCCAGAGACCTTCCCCACCGACCGTGAGGTCCCGGCCACAAGCGGTAAGAGCGCATTGTACACCACCAGGCTCATCTGATAGGCGTAGTTGGCCACGGCGAACCAGGCCATGGCCGCAAAGAAATGCGTCTGACGGCCTAGCATCGCGGTCCCCGCCACACTCACCACGGTGCACGCGATGAGGAACGGCATTCGCCGCTCGTAAACATCGGACAGGACCCCCAACAGCGGCATGGTGACGAGCGTCAAGGTGATGGAGGCCGCGTAGGCCAGGGAGTAGTGCAGATCCACGCCGCCGAGATCCTCCCTGAGCCACAACGCGAAATACCGCGAGACCACGTTCATGGAGAAGATCGTGTTGGCGAAGTCGTACAACGCCCACGCCCCAATCACCCGCCATGAAGGTGTCCTCTGAGTGACAACCGCCACCTCTCCCCCGTGATGGGTCAGGGTTCGACGCGGTAGATGGTGTCCCCTTTGCGAGCGCGGTCTTTGACCTTAATGCCGACAGAGTCCTTCGACTGCGCCTGCTGGACCGGCTTCCGG
Source organism: Elusimicrobiota bacterium (assembly GCA_016196785.1). Lineage (GTDB taxonomy): Bacteria > Elusimicrobiota > Elusimicrobia > 2-01-FULL-59-12 > JACPXA01 > JACPXA01. Next base: position 2,187 of record JACPXA010000170.1, on the reverse strand, counting down.
TCAATCTGGATGGATTCGACCACCTGGGTGATGTCCGTCGTATGCCCCTTGATATGGATCGTGTCCCCAACCTTCAACGACTCCGCCAACGTGAACGCCACGACCCCCACCTTACTGAAATAATCCTCCACTTCTCCAACTTTTATCTCCACAAGTCACCTCCTTGCCACCCCCTTCTCAGTGAGGGGGGGTTCGGCATAGTGTACTTTTTCGACTCAGCCGCGTGCAAACGGCAGGGAATAAAACCACTGGCCGACGGCTCTAATCACCTGCCACCAGACGGGCGAACAAAAGCCGAACAATCGGCTTGACAGTGTCGTGAAGGGAAGAGTAGAATGGCGGGGCCCACACATCAAGAAGCCACTTCCACTGATCGTTTCACTTCCGCTTCGGGCGCTCCAGCGACCACCGGATCCTGTGGCTTCCACTTCATCCGTCGCCGTCATCTTCACATCCCCATAACGACCTTCAAAGGGGGGTTGGGTTTCTACCTGCGCCCCTGCTAAAGAGGGAGAGGTCGTCTATGCGCCGTCCGACCGGGCGAGGTTCCAACGATTGGCGAAGCGCCGCGAGCGCGTGGCTCACCGTGCTGTGTCTTGCACAGACCGGGGGGGCTAGTGCTCCCGGCAGCACCGGCGCCAACTTCCTGAAACTCCAATTGAGCCCCCGCGCCATCGGGATGGGCGAGGCCTTCACCGCGGTCGCCAACGATGTGTACGCCCTCTCTTGGAACCCGGCGGGGCTTGCCCAATTGACCGCCTCAGAGGCGGTCTTCACCCACACCCAGCATGTCCAGAACATTACAGAGCAACACACCGCCATTGCGGTGCCAACCTCCCGCTGGGGGACACTGGCGGGCGGCATCACGTACCTGGGTGTGGGTACCTTCGATGCGTATGATGCGCAGGGCAACCGCACCGGCCTGATCGGGGCCAGCGACACCGCGATCAGCCTGGGGTACGGCCAAGAAGTTCCCGGTTTGTCGTCGCACCTGCTGACCCTCGCTTGGGGAACGACGCTCCAATGGTTGCAAGAACGTCTGGATACCATCACCGCTAGAGCCGTGGCCGCCAACGTAGGGCTTTTAGGACACCCTGGCCCGGCGACTCCTCCCTGGCTCCAACGGTTCCAGGTCGGGCTCACCATGAAACACCTTGGGACCTCGCTGAAGTTTGATCGGGACGCCGCCCCGCTCCCGCGGGTCTTCAACGCCGGGGCCGCCTACGCCCTGTCCCTCTGGGGAGCCCCCTCGTGGTTCAGCATGGAAGTGGCGCTGCCCCGGGACCATGCCGCGTTCGTCAGCGGGGGGCTTGAATATTGGGCCAAGGGGCTCCTCGCCCTTCGGGTCGGGTTCCGATCTCAGCAAGACACCGGCTCCGGCCTGAGGGCCGGGATCGGCCTCAAGGTGCGCCTCTGGCAGCTTGACTATGCCTTTGCGGGGCTCGGGGACCTGGGCCAGACTCACCGCGTGGGGCTTTCCGTGCGTCTTTCAAGAGGGGAGGGTGGAGAGCTCCGGGAGGGTGGAGGGCTCAAGGGAGATCTTCGTCATTCACGCCTTGGAACCGCGCAACAGGCCTTTGAGCAGGGGATGCAGCACTTCACGGAAGGCCGGTATGGGGACGCGATCCTCGCGTTCGACCGGGCGCTGGAAAGCGATCCGCAGTACCCTCGAGCCCTCGAGATGATGGTTGAGGCCCACGAACGGCTCAAACCGACGGTGTCGGAGGCGACCACCCCGTGAGCGCTCGCCGATCGTCGGTAAGACGCGCCGTCTTTCACACCACCTGCCTCCTCCTGGGCCTCGTGCTTGCCTCTGTTGCAGAGGCGGCGTGGGTCACCGGAAGCCGGTGGACGGTGCTCCTCCGGGGACGCTCCTCCCCGGTCGCAGGCACATCCCTCCAGAAAGGCCCGGTGATCATCGAGGATCTCCTCCGAGGGTTCCTCCTCTTCCCGCAAGGGTACGCCAAAGAAAGCACCCTGTTAGCCCGCTGCGGGGAGGTCTTCCGGGCCCGAACCCGGCCGCCGCAGATTCGCCAGTGGGGGGTCAGCCGCGGGCGACGGTGGACCGAGACGCTCACCATCGGCGTGCCACTGGCCACCTCAATCGAGGTGGCCTTTAGCGAACCGATGCTCTCGCCCAGCGTGCGAGGCGCCACCGCCGTCTGGGCGCTCCGGAACCACCGCGGG
>JACPXA010000169.1 GCA_016196785.1 Elusimicrobiota bacterium | reverse complement strand
CTCGCGCCGGGAGAGGGCGTGGAGTGGTTTCTGATGATTCGCATTCCGGAAGTGCCGAATGACGACGGGGAGACGGAGGCGGCGAAAGCGCAGGTGACCAGCTGGCTCGAGGGATTGCAGGACGCAGGGTTTCAGCCGATGTTGTTGTCCACCGTTCTGTCACGGCTCGAGCGGGGTCTTGCGCTTCCCAAAAAAACCGTCGTGATCCTGTTTCATTCCGGCTATCGCCACACCTACGAGACCTTGGCGCCGATTCTCGAGCAGCGGCAGTGTCCCGCGGTGTGGCTGACCGACTGGCGGGCGCTGGAGCAGGCGGATCGGCGCTATGTGAGCCGTCATACGCTCGATCAGATGAAGCGCTCGGGTCATTGGGATGTGGCATGGCATCGGCTGCCCCCGGATCCGCAGACCGATCAACTGGCCTGTGAGCTGGCTGCCCCCGGCGTCTGGCATGGGACCCCGCGCCGCGTGGCGCTCGATTTGCGGATGACCCAGACGGCGCTCAATCAGGTCTCTGACGGGCGTGTGCGGCTTGCGCATCTGTCGGCCCGTCCTCCGTGGAGCGCGCAAGAGCTCGTCGACCGCCTGTTGGCCGAGGTGTCGATCGACGGCGCGGCGCATTTGACGGCGCGGCGCGTCGGCCCCCGGATCTGGGGCCTGGCGATTGACGCGCACGCCTCAACGGACCGATATCCCTTCGCGCTGGTCGTGCCGATGGACGCGCGCTCGACCGCCTTGTCCTGGGCGTGCACCAGCGGCCACAACGACCTGGTCCTCGAGATGAATCTGCTGTCTTACGTTGGGGATGTGTGGGTGCTGCTGCGTTCCAACCCGTCCCTCGGCCAGGGCATTCGAGTGGGCTTCACGAAGGAGGCCATTCTCGTCGAACAGGATGCCGGAGGGATGCGGACGCAGTTGGCCGAGGCGCCATGGCCCTCCGTGGCCCAGGACCGGCTGAGGACCACGATCATCCTCACCGGCGAGCATCTGACGCTCTCGGTCAACGACCAGCCCGTGTTGGCCCTCGCCTCGCTCTCCCCTCCGGTGGATCGGCACGGCGTGGTGGAGTTGCTCCTGTCGGATAACGTCCGAGGCGCGGCCGGCATCGAATCGGCCAGTTTCGTCCTCGTGCCATTGTATAACCCGGCACCGCTGGTCAAGGGAGGTTCGTGATGAGAACGGGGTTCTGCGTGACGCTCGTGGGGGTGGTGGGAGGCATGGTGGTGGCTGCGTCGCGCGCGAACGCCCAATCGATCGACGCGGATCGAGTGAGGGCCGTGGAGCCGGAGACGCTGGCTCCCGCTCATGCCAGACCACATCGGCCACCGGCCTTCGCGACGGACGCGGTGACGTCGCTGCAGGAAGAGGCGATCTCCAACTACCGCGCTGGTCAGTATGGGCGGGCCGCCCGTCGCTATGAAGAGTTGGTCAAATTGCAGCCGGAGAACGTGGAGTTCCTCAGAGATCTGATGTGGGTGCTCTGGAAGGCAGGGCGTGTGGCAGAGGCGGCGAAGGTCGCGACGCGCATCACCGCGCGGCAAGGGACCGACCTCGAAGCCTGGAATCTGTTCGGCAGCGCGATGGTGAAGTTGGGAAAGCTGCCGGAGGCGCTCGCCGCATTTGAAACCAGCTTGCGCCTCAACCCAGAGCAGTTCTCCGTCTGGCGCGACGTCTCCCTCCTGCTGGTGGAGCGGCGGCAGTACGATGAAGCCCGGACGGTGGTGAGCCAATTGCTGGCACGCGACCCCCAACACACCGACCTCTATCCGCTCCTAGCCAGGGCCCAGACCTTGCAAGGGGATTTTCCCGAGGCCGCCAACACCTGGGCCAAAGTCCTGCAGCTCTTTCCCGACAACCCTGCGTATCAGTACCAGGAAGCCTCTGCGTTGTACCACAGCGGGCAGACCGAGCACGCCGTGACGAGTCTCCAGATGCTGATCACCCAGTATCAAGAAGAGCTGGACGATCCGCAATTTCTCCAGTTGTGGCGGGTCGTCGCACAACTCGCCATGGATCTGCAGCAGTATCGGCAGGCCAGCACGTTGTTGAGTCAGTTGGTGGACCGTTATCCTCAGGAGACCGAGCTCTTCCCCTTGCTGGCCAGGGTCCAGACCGCACAAGGGATGTTCAGGGACGCGGCGATGAGTTGGGCCAAGGCCTACCACGCGTTTCCCGATCACCTGAACTACCACTACCAGGAGGCCGTGGCCTCCCATGCGAACGGTCAAGACGACCACGCGTTGAAGGTGCTCCAAGAGTTTGTGCGCGTGCATCACCGGCAACTCCTGGACGCGGAGTACATGCCGGTCTGGCGGGACGTCACCCGACTCGCGCTTGACCTGCGGGCGTATCCGGTGGCGAAACAGGTGTTGCTGCCTCTCCTCAGCCATGACCCGGAAGCGCGGGATCTCTATCCCCTGCTGGCCAGGACCCACATGCTCCAAGGAGAGTTCGCTGAGGCCGCCAACACCTGGGCCTACGTGCACCAGCTCTTTCCGGATAACCTGGCGTATCAGTACCAGGAAGCCTCCGCGTTGTACCACAGCGGGCAGACCGAGCACGCCGTGGCCAACCTGCAACAGTTGATCAGCCAGCATCATGAGGAGCTCAACGATCTCGGGGCGTTGCCGGTCTGGCGCACCATCGTCCAACTGGCGCTCGATCTGCGGCAATATGACCAGGCCGGCGCCCTGTTGACTCAGTTGCTCGTCCTGTTTCCCAAGGAGACCGAGCTCTACGTGCTGCTCGCCAGGACCCAGACGATGCAGGGAGATTTTGCCCAGGCTGCCAACAGTTGGGCCCAGGTCAGCCGGTTCTTTCCCGACAACCCGGCCTATTCCTACCAGGAAGCGGTGGCCTTGTCCCACAGCGGCAAGCCTGAGCAGGCCGTGTCGATGTTGGAGACCATGATGGAGAGCCATCCCGAATACGATCCGGGCCTCAGCCTCTTGGTGAATCAAGCCATCGTCCGAGGGGATTGGGACGAGGCGATCCGCGCGTTGGAGCGGCGTCTGGCCAACCCCGCGCCGAAGGACGAGCCGTTTCTGTTCCGTCTGGCCGACATCTATCATCATGTCGGTGACCCGAAGCGCTACGTGAGCACGCTCGACCGATACCTCAAGCTCAACCCCTCGAAAGGCGAGGTGCTCTTGCTGAAAGCCGAGCACGATAAAGCGACGCATCATCTCCATGCCGCAGCGACCTACTATAAGAAAGTCTTGACGATGAACCCCTGGTCGATCAAAGCCTTGACGGGGCTGTCGGACCTGTACCACATCACCGGCCGTTCCGGCAAGGCGATCGAGTTGATCCGACGAGTCCGGCAGCTCGATCCGACCGACCCGTACCTGATGCTCGAGCAGGCCCGGTATCTCTACGGCGTGGGGAATTTCAAAGCCAGCAAACGGCTGATGACCGAATGGCTCCATGCGAATCACGGGCCGATCCTGCTGACCTTGGGGTACCATGGCCTGGTGTCCTCGCTGGAGGATCCGTTGTTGGCCTCCCCGATTCACATGACGGCCCATGCGTTTGAAGAGCAGATCCGCACCTTGAAAGAGACCGGATTTACCCCGGTCACCACGGAAGACGTGCGGGCGTGGTATCAAGGTACCCTGGAGTTGCCGGAGCATCCAGTCCTCATCACGTTCGATGATGCGCGGCTCGACAGCTTTGAGCACGCCGATCCCATTCTGGCTCGCTATGGGTTCAAGGCCACGATGTTCGTCCCGCTCGTCAACGTCGAGCGAAATCTGCCGGGGTATGCCTCGTGGGACCAGGTGGCCCGGTATCAGCGGACCGGACGCTGGGAGATTCAAGCGCATGGGGCCTATGCCCATCTCTCGATTCCGATCGATGCGGAGGGACGCACCGGCCTCTTTCTCTTGAATCGGCAGTGGTTGAAAGACGAACAGCGTCTTGAAACCTCGACGGAGTGGAAGAACCGGATTGCCGCCGACTATCGCTTGTCGCAAGCGACCATCCACACGCATCTCGGGACGACGCCGATGGCCTATGCCTATCCGGAAAGCGATTTCGGGCAAATGAGCGTCCCGAATGTCCCTGAGGCGGCCCCCACGAACCTCAAGCTGACCCGGGACGTGTTCGGCCTGACGTTTCGCCAAGACTCCCATGGGTTGAACGTCCGCTCGAAAGATCCCTTGCTCTTGACGCGGCTAGAACCTCCGGTCTTCTCCCCGGCGCATCGGCTGCTGGAGCACGTCGCCTACCACAGTCCGTTTACGCTGATGTACCTCACGTTAGCGAGGCAGGCGATGTGGGAGGGGCGGTTCCGGGAGGCGCGCAAGTGGCTGGCCTGTCTCCAAGGTGAGCAGGTGCCGGAAGCGCTCATGCTGGTCGAGCACGCGCGTCTCAACTTTATCGCCGACAACCCACGGGCGGGGCGCGCGCTGCTGAACCAGACCGTGCAGATGGCCCCCTCTCCGGACATCCTCCAGATTGCCGAGGACGTGCGCGAGGGCAACCCCACATGGGTGTGGGCCCCGTCGGTGTCGTTTCATCAGGACAACCGGCATCGTCAGAGTGTGGTCGGGGGTCAAGACGTGGGATCGTGGACGATCGGCCCCACGTTGTGGCGCCTGAGACACCGCTCAGGGTGGTTCCATGAATCCGGTGTGTCGGATGTCATCGCATCCGGTGGAGGTCTTGGGACCACCATCAATCTAGGGTTGTTCCATCAAGTGAGCGCCGACGTCCTGGGCCATTGGTTCAGCGGGGACACCGCGACCGGGATCACGGCGTTAGGCTCCCTGCGTTCCCGTTGGTTGGACTCTTTCACGACCGACGTCGAAGTCGGCCACACCCCCGTTGAGACCGCGCGGGCCTTGAACGCCGGGGTGCGCGATCGATACGTCAGCCTGCGAGGCGATGTGAAGCCCCAGGGTCTCTGGCGGGCCTCGGCGTCGGCCAAGTTGTCCTCCCTGTCGGACGACAACACCCGCTACACCGCCATCGCGGAAACCTCGACGGGATTGGGCATGCTTCTGCCGTCGGTGCGCCTGATGTACCGCTTCACGTTTGACCATACCCAGCAGGTGAGCCTCAACTACTATAGTCCGCGGCAACTGATGCTGCATCAAGTCGGTCCGGAATGGCATGCCCAATTCTGGGAGGGATTCGAGCTCTTCGCCCGGTATCTTCCGGGATATGGGCAGGAAGAAGCCTCGCGCGCGCAGTTCAGCCAAGAGCTTGAATTGGAAGCGCCGATTTGGTGGAGGAAGAAGATCTCCTTCAGGCCGACGTTTTCCATGAGCCGGACCCCTTCGTATCAAAGTAGTCAGGTGGGCCTCAAGCTCCAGTTCAGGTTTTGAGATGGACTCTAGCGGGAAGGGGGTTGACATGTGGGCGAAGCGGCGCACGATCTGGTGGGTAGGGATGGGACTCAGTCTCTGGGGACTGGTGGGTGGTGTGGGAGGGAGGTCGTCGAACGCGGAGGCCGTTGCGGCAGCCGTGGTCTCTGCTCCGTATCTCTACGATTTCCAAACGGATGGCGTCGTGGAGGAAACCGGGACGATGCAAGAAAGCACCAGTCCCTATTGGTGGGTCAATTCAGGCGGGCGGTTGATCATCAAGAACGGCCTCGGCATGACGATGCAGGGTGACGCACCGGCAACGGACAAGTGGCGGGCCTTGTATGCCCTCAGCAGTCCGGTGGACACCGATGCCGGCACGCACCCGCAAAATCTCTTTCGACTCGTCACCCGAAGCCAGTGGGAGAATTTCAGCCAGGCCATCGCGTTCTGCGTCCAGAAATTGAACGTGAGTACAAGCTCTGAACGGAGTGGATGGAGCGGTGTGTTGTTGTTCAACCGCTATCTGGACGCGAAGAATCTCTATTACGTGGGCCTTCGGCATGACGGCACGGGAATTATCAAAAAGAAACGCTTTGGGATCTATTACACGCTGGCTCAGAAGCTGGTGTTTAGCGCGGATACCATTTATCAGCGAGACACGAACCCGAATCTGCTGCCAGGCAAGCGCTGGTTAGGGCTGAAGAGCGTCATTCGAACCAATGCCGATCAGTCGGTGACGCTGCAGCTCTGGGTGGATCGCCAGTTCACCGGCACCTGGGAGTTGGCGTTGGAGACCATCGATACCAACGGGGGACCGGATGGCGCACCGATCCTGGGCAGCGGCTATGCAGGTTTGCGGACCGATTTTGCGGACGTGCAGTTCGATAACTACCGGATTGATCGGCTCTAGAAGCCATTATAAAACCCCTGTGGCTAGGAGCTGGGAGTTAGAAGCTGGGAGCAGTCCCGCCGGAGACCCTCAGCCCTTAGCTCCTAGCTCCCAGCCGCATAGAGGGTTTGAAACAGGTTCTGATCACTCCTGGAAGACTGGAAAGGAGGGAAGACGCATGACGAAGTCGTCACCGAAAGGTTATCAACCTGTTATCTGTCAGGTGATAGGGTGGCATGGCACACGGAAAGGAGGTGAGTGAGAATGCGGATGAACAGCACACAGGTGAAGATCGTGCTGACGGCCGTTGGTGTCCTCGGGGTGGCAGGGATCGTCGCGGCGCAGTCGTTGATGGCGTCGGGAACGATCGAATCGGTGGATCCTCAACAACAGCGGATCGCCCTGCGAACGTGGCTGTTTTTCACGAAGGACTTCGAGGTCAGGCCCAACGCGCGGATTACCGACGGCCAGCAGCCGTTGCAGCTTCGCCAGCTCCAACCTGGCGATGAGGCGTCGGTCGAATACGTGCAACAAGACGGCAAGCGGGTTGCACAAGCCATCACCATCAAGAAGAAGGAGGAAGGGAGCGCGGAGCTGATGGCGCCACAGGGTGCCGAGCCCTCTCCACCACGCGCGTCGCCACCGGCTCAATCCTCGCCATCAAGCCAGATGCCCGCACCGTCGCAGTCGTGGCAACCGTCGAAAGCGCCTGCGCCATCAAGCGCCGAACCCTCGATGCGTCCGGACGCTCCGGCAGCGACGCCCTCGTCTGAGGCGGAGCCAGTGGGCAGTCCAGAGGCTCACGAAGGAGCGCATGAAGGGTATTAGAGTGCGTCCCAAAATATCCATGTTAGTGGCCGAGTGGCGAAGAAGTGGCTATGTGGCAAAGTGGCGATGGAAACCTCTCGTCGCTCTCTCGTACTTGGCCACTTGGTCACTCTGCCACTTGGCCACCGCATACGTATTTTAGGACGCACTCTAAGAGCGCATGACAAAACCACCATGAGACGCAGATGACCGCTGATCCACGCGCAGATGACCGCAGATGTCTGAGGAGAATCTGCGACACTCTGCGTCGCGATCTGCGGGAATCTGCGTTTCAGTGGACGTGCGAAAGGAGGACACGGTGCGCCGATCCACCAAGAAGTGCTCATCAGGATCGATGTCTGCCCAGGGCCCCTCGCTGTTGGTGATCGTCCGACACGCCGAATCTCAACGTAACGAAGCGAAAAAAGACCATATCCACTTTCCTGACGAAGCAGCCCGGGCCAAGGTGAAGGGGATTCCCGATCATCACATTCCGTTGACGCCGGAAGGGTGGAGGCAGTCCGAGGCCGTCGGGCGCTTACTCCGCCAGCAATTCGGCCGGTTCGACGGCGTGTACCACTCAGGCTATCTGCGGACCATTCAGACGACCGAGGGGATCCTGAGCGCCTATCCGGCCGCCGAGCGGAGGCGCATGGCGGTGCGGGCCCATGTCTTCATCCGTGAGCGGGATTCGGGCTATACCTATGACATGACCACGGCAGAGGTCGAAGACGCGTTTCCGTGGATCACAGAGTACTGGGACACCTTCGGAGGATTCTTTGCCAGGCCCGTCGGCGGGGAAAGCCTTGCGCAAGTCGTCGAACGGGTGCATCTGTTCTTGAACATACTTGCTCGCGACCATGCAGGCCAGAAGGTCCTGATCGTGACGCATGTGGGTACCCTGCGGTGCTTTCGATTTCTGTTGGAGCAGTGGAGCTACGACCAAGCCTTGGCGTGGCTGCCCGGCACCAAGCCCGGCAACTGCGGGATCGCCGTGTACGTCACCGACCGCTCCACCCACCGACTGAGGCTGCGAGACTACACGCCCACCGTCTTTGCGGCGGAGTCCCGTCCCGACTCGGCCGCGCCTCATTCTCTGCGCGATTCGGTGAATGGCGCCCCGACGCCAGCGCGCCTCTCGCGCCATGAATGCTAACAATGTTGTCATCGAAAAGTTACCGTTCCGTTAGCCCCTCTCGTGTAG
>JACPXA010000168.1 GCA_016196785.1 Elusimicrobiota bacterium | reverse complement strand
TGCTGGTGGAGCGGTTTCCCTATCGGGACCATAGTCTGTTTGCCCAGGCCGTGGCGTTGGGAGTTCCGATCACCGTCCATGTGGCAGTAGGGACTGACATCGTGGTTCAGCATCCGCAGTATGACGGGGCGGCGTGGGGTCGGGCGAGCTACCGAGACTTTCAGATCTTTGCCAGTCAGGTGGCCATGCTCGGGCGGGGAGGGGCGGTCCTCAACTGGGGAAGCGCCGTCATCCTTCCCGAGGTATTCCTCAAAGCGTTGTCGGTCGCGAGGAACCTTGGACACCCCGTGTACGGCTTCGCCGCCGCGGATTTTGACATGGTTGCGCACTACCGGCCACTGACCAACGTGGTCAAACGACCCACCCGTTCCCCACAGGGAAAGCCGGCTGGGCGCGGGTTTTCCTTTGTAGGTCATCACGAATTGCTCTTCCCGCTCTTTTATCAGTCGGTCATCGAAGCGATGACGGCGGCTGGTTTGAGTCGTTTTACCCATCGAGGAGAACCCCCTCACCCTGCTCCCTCTCCCTCGAGGGGAGAGGGTAGGGGTGAGGGTGATCGGGATTAAGGCGGTGCACATGCGGGGACGTCTCAGCCGGTACGTTGAGCGATTTCCGGGCCGTCGGATCCTCGTGGTGGGGGACTTAATGCTCGACCGGTTCCTTTGGGGAGAGGTCAGCCGAATCTCTCCGGAAGCCCCCGTGCCCATTGTTCAATTGGTGCGAGAAACCTATGCCCCGGGCGGCACCGGCAATGTCGTCACGAACTTGGCGGCGTTAGGTGCGTCGGTCACCCTGGTCGGGGTGGTGGGGACAGACCCCGAGGGTCAAGAATTGGTCCGTCTGTTTGAGCGACAAGGGGTCCATACAGAGGGTATTGTGAGAGAGGCCTCCTGGCCCACCATCCAAAAATCTCGGGTCATTGCGCACCACCAGCAGTTGGTGCGGTTGGATCGTGAGCTTTCGACCGGCTTACCCCCCGTGGTTCAGGAACGGTTGCTCAACGCCGTGCGTCTCTGTCTCCCTACGGCTGAGGTGGTAATCCTCTCCGACTATGGGAAAGGGGTGCTGGTCCCTCGAATCCTGAGGACCGCCATCCGGTTGGCCCATCGCCAGGGCTGTCCGATCCTTGTAGACCCCAAGGTTGAGCATTTCTTGCGCTATCGGGGGGTGACCTGCGTCACCCCGAACCTGGCAGAAGCCATAGGGGGGATGCACCTGCACCGGCTCGATGGTGACGAGGATTTGGTCAAACTTGGCCAGAAGATCCTCAAACGGCTGGGTTGTAAGGCAGTGCTCATTACGCGCGGGGAAAAGGGAATGACGCTGTTCCAACGGCAACGGCCAGTCCTCCACATTCCGACGCGAGCGAAAGAGGTCTTTGACGTTACGGGTGCCGGGGACACGGTGATCAGCGTTCTGGCCCTGGCGGTAGCCGCTGGGGCGCCGCTCACGTTGGCGGCAGAGCTTGCCAACGAGGCGGCGGGAATCGTGGTGGGGAAGTTGGGCACCGCGACAACGACGCGGGAGGAGTTGAAGGCGGCGCTGAACCATGGATAAGGAGAGTGACCCGGGGGCATGGCTGCGTTCGCTACGCTTCTGGCCCCGCTCGAAAATCTACCGTGCTCGGGCGCATCCGCGCCCTGCGCTCGGCGATTTTCTACGCGGGCCGCTTAGGCTCACTTCGCCATCGCCCCCGGGTCCCTCTTGAGATATGACCAAAGGATTGATTGTTATTCCAGCGCGATATGGGTCAACGAGGTTGCTGGGGAAACCGCTCGTTGAGCTGGGTGGGAAACCGCTCATTCAGTGGGTGTATGAGCGGTGTCGTCAGGTGCAAGGGATGCGGGTGGTGGTGGCAACCGATGATAAACGGATTGCCGAGGCGGTGCAATCATTTGGGGGAGAACCGATCATGACCTCCGCCCAGTGTGTGAGTGGGACTGATCGCGTCGCTGAGGTTGCACGCCGGATGATGGTGCCCATTATTATCAATGTCCAAGGTGACGAACCGTGTATCCATCCGGTGACGATTCAAGCGGTCTGGCGGGCGATCCAAGCGGATCCTTCGGTGAAAATGGCCACCGCTGCCACACCCTGTTTCCAGCCCTCGGAGCTCGCCGATCCCCACACGGTGAAGGTCGTGACCGACCGGCAGGGGAATGCGCTTTACTTTTCCCGCTCGCCTATCCCAGCCCCCCTCACCTGGCCTTCGGCCACCCTCTCCCACCAGGGGAGAGGGAGAAGAATGAGGCTTCCCCTCACCCCCGCCAACGGACAGTTTCCCTTGAAACACGTGGGGATCTATGTCTACCGGCGGTCCTTCCTATTACATCTGGCCCAGTGGAAACCCACCCTATTAGAGCAGCACGAACGGCTCGAACAGTTGCGAGCCTTAGAACACGGGTATCGCATCAAGGTGGTCGTCACCCCGTATGACTCGTTGTCGGTTGATACGCCGGCCGATCTAGATCGGGTGCGACGCTCCCTAGGAGCTTGAGAAACTATGACTAAGTATATTTTTGTCACTGGCGGGGTGGTGTCATCATTAGGAAAGGGGATCGCGGCCGCGTCGCTGGGACGGCTGTTGAAGTCGCGGGGGCTCAAGATTGACATGTTGAAGTTCGACCCCTACCTCAATGTGGATCCCGGGACGATGAACCCCTACCAACACGGTGAGGTGTTCGTGACCGAGGATGGCGCAGAGACTGACCTCGACCTCGGGCACTACGAACGGTTTTTAGATCAAGACATGGGGAGGCGAAATAACTGCACCACGGGACAGATCTACGATGCCGTGCTCACCAAGGAGCGGCGGGGGGAGTTTCTGGGAAAAACCGTTCAGGTCATTCCTCACATCACCAACGAGATTAAGGCCCATGTCCGACGCCTCGCCGGGGGAAAGGATATCGTCATTGTGGAAATCGGGGGTACGGTCGGAGACATCGAGGGCCTTCCTTTCCTTGAGGCGATTCGTCAGATCAAGCTGGACGTGGGGCGGGATAATGTCCTCTACGTCCACCTGACGCTCATTCCCTACATTAAGGCATCGGAGGAACTGAAGACCAAGCCGACGCAACACAGCGTCGGCAAGCTGCGCGAGATCGGGATTGACCCCGATATCATCATCTGTCGGACGGAACGCCCCTTGGACAGCGACCTCCGTTCGAAAATCAACCTGTTCTGCAGCGTTCCCAAAGAAGCGGTCATTGAGGCTCGGGATGTCTCAACGATTTATGAGGTTCCACTCTCCTTCGAACGGGAAGGGCTGGATGAGCTCGCCCTCCTCCTCCTCAGGCAACGGAGTCACCGGCATGACCTGAACCAGTGGCGTTCCATCGTGGACGGGCTGAAGTCCCCGACACATCGGGTGACGATCGCCATAGCAGGAAAGTACGTGGATCTCAAGGATGCCTACAAGTCAGTCGTCGAGGCGCTCCTTCACGGTGGGCTTGCTAACGACGCCCGGGTCCAGATCAAGTACGTGGACGTGGAGCAACGGACGCTGGCCCAGGAGCTCTCCGATGTACAAGGGATTCTGGTTCCTGGTGGGTTTGGAGATCGTGGCATTGAGGGAAAACTGGCGGTCACCCGGTTTGCTCGCGAGCGGGGGGTTCCCTTTTTGGGGTTGTGCTTGGGCATGCAATGCGCGGTCATTGAAGTCGCTAGGAATCTCTGCGGGCTGCGGAGAGCAAACTCCACAGAGTTTGATCGGAGCACCCGCCATCCGGTGATTGACCTGCTTCCCGAACAGAAAGGGGTTGACCGTAAAGGGGGCACCATGCGTCTGGGGGTGTATCCCTGTCGAGTCCGCAAGGGAACCAGGGCCTACGAGGCGTATGGACGGGAAGTCATCCATGAACGGCACCGGCATCGCTATGAACTCAACAATCGGTTTCGGAAGGTCCTAGAGCGGGTAGGACTTAAGATCGTGGGGGAATACACCGGGAAGGGACTCGCGGAGATCATCGAACTGCCTCGACACCCCTGGTTTGTCGCCGTCCAGTTTCACCCGGAGTTTAAATCGCGCCCCAATCGTCCCCACCCCCTCTTCAAGGCGTTTGTGGCCGCTGCTCTCAAGCAATCAGGCGCTTCGTAAATGAATGTGTCTGTAGGTCATCTGCGCCTGGGGAATAGCCGCCCAATAGTCCTGATTGCCGGACCCTGCGTGATCGAAACCGAATCGAGAACCCTTGCGATCGCGAGACGCCTTGCCGCGCTATGTCGTCAGTTACGGCTGCCGTTCATCTTTAAGAGTTCCTACGACAAAGCCAATCGGACCGCCATCCGATCCTTCCGAGGACCGGGGCTCGGGGAAGGTCTGCGGATTCTCGAACGGGTTAAAAAGGAAGTCCAGGTGCCCATCCTCACTGATGTGCACTGTAAGGAAGAGGTCGAGGCGGTAGCTAGGGTGGCCGACGTTCTGCAAATTCCTGCGTTTCTCTGCCGCCAAACCGATCTCATCCTGGCCTGTGCGCGAACCGGCAAGCCGGTCAATGTCAAGAAAGGCCAGTTTTTGGCGCCGGAAGATATGGCCCAGGTGGTTGAGAAAATCAAATCCACGGGCAACCGCCAGATCCTCCTCACCGAACGCGGAACCAGCTTTGGATACCATAACCTTGTCGTAGACATGCGGTCGCTCGCTATACTTAAAGGAATGGGATACCCCGTGGTGTTTGATGCCACCCACAGCGTCCAGCTCCCGGGAGGGCGGGGAACGGCATCAGGGGGGGAACATCTGTTTGTTCCACCGTTAGCCAGAGCGGCGGTGGCCATTGGAATTGCTGCCCTCTTTATGGAAGTCCACCCTGCCCCTGATCATGCCCTCTCTGATGGGCCCAATAGTGTCAAACTTCGAGAGCTCCCTCCCCTCTTACGCCAACTCCTCGCCTTCGATCGACTCGCCAAATCGCCTGTTGCAAGGTAATTAGTGTAGCGACGTTCCTGTAGCCTGTAACAAAAAAGTTACACCACAATCATAAAAAAACCCTTGACAAGTTAGACCACCCCTGTTAAGAATGGAGCGAAGTTAAGAAGCACCGATACGTTGAGACGGAGTTCTTTGAGCGTCAGACGATAAAAGCAAACCACCCGAAAGGGTCACCCGCAAAGGGGCGCGGCGTAAGCCGGGGGCGCAAAGCCAACAGGTCCGTAAAACGGATGGCTGGGCTACCGAACGAAACGAAATGAACGAAACGTTTTATCATCAGGAAACGAACCGATTGGGAACTGACCAACAAAGGCCAGCTTCTCAATCGGTTTTATTTTTCAAGGGGATTTGTTCACTAAGACAGCCGAGCAACTATTCTGAAAGGGTAAGGAGGGGATTCCACATGGTCAACCACTTCGTGAAGGAGAGCTGGCAGGGATGGTTGGAGCTTGGGGTCATGAGCCGTAGGTATGCCTATGCGACCAGGGTTGGCCTTGGTCGTTGCATTGGATTCCTTGGGGTGGGATTGGCGGTCCTTGCTTCCTCTCTAGCGGTCCACGCGGCCGACGTATCGGTCACGGTAACCGTCAAGGATTCTGCTGGCACTGCACTGAACGGAGCCAGAGTCGCGGCGATGCGGTTCACGTCATCCGGACCTTCGGGAACGGACTCGGTCACCGGAATCACGAATCCCAACGGCCAGGTCACGCTGACGCTTTCTGATAGCAAGGAGTACCAGATTGTTGCCGCGGCGACTGGATATCTCCCCAACCTCCGGGATCAAATGATGGGGTTTGGAGGAGAATCACTGATTACACCGAGTAGCGGACTGACGAAGACCATTACCCTCCGACAGGAGTCTGGGCTTGCCAATATTGATATCGTGGTGCAGGCCGCCAAGGGCGGCGACGCCAAGCGCATTCTCTGTGACTATAAGATGGAAAGCGTCCCAGAGCCCGCGGCGTTTGGTGTGGGGTCGGTCTCGGCGGGGAGTGGGAATGAACAGGTTACCGTCACCATCTATAACTTGAAGAAGAACACCATCCAAGGGTCAGTGAACTGCTTTGACCCTGATCTGAATCGTCATGCGTTTACCCGATTGACCTCAGCTCAACTGACTTCCCTCGCAGCGTTAGCCGATGGAGGGACCCTGACGATCAGCGGTCCGTTGGATCTCTCGGTCACGACCGCCTTTGCCCCTCCCCCGGTGGAGCAGGAGGAGCGCCTCCGAGTCGAAGGCGGCATCTCCGGAAGCGCCAACCTGCGTGTCTTGCTGAAAGATAGTGATGGGAATCCGTTGGATCAAAATGCGGAGGTCCGGGTCAAAGACACCTTGACAGGCTCGTTCACCAGTAACAACGTTGGTCGGCGGGTGATTGAGGTCTATAGGCTCAGCGGGACCGGCCTCAAATACATTGACGTGAATGTGTTTGGGTATGGCGGGGCGAATAATCAGAGCGTTGGAGCTGTAGATACAAATTGGTCCACCTTGACGAGCCCGGTGCAGGTGGCGGTCACCATCACCCAAGCGACCGGTTCTATTCCCTTTGCACTCCAGGTGAATGGCGCTGATATCTTTGGGGGGGTCTCGATAGAGCCAGATTACCGCGGGCGAGGGTATTGGTCGCAGATCGCAGGACACCCCTGTGCCACGCTTAACCCCGGCTCCACAGTGAACCATACCCAGACCGAAGACGGGAGAGGGACCATCACCCGAGTCCCAGATGGCCTGTATGAAGTTGCTGGTTTTTCAGCGTTTGGCGGAGGGAGAAAGAGCGCTAACTATGCCAACAACGGTCAACCAGGGAGCACGAGTGACCTATGTATAGCCGTCACGAGTGGAACTTTAAAGGTCTACAACAAAGCGGGTACGGATCTGAATCTCTCTAGGGTGACGATCTCGCTTGATATCCAGTCAGGTACCAACGGGACGATCAAGGGGAAAGTCAACTTTCCTCGCCTGGTCACCCTTCCCAGTGATGGAGACGGCAAATGCAACTGCATTGCCTTCCCCTCATTCCAGACGACCTCCTCCTCCGCTGCTCCTCAGGCCGGAGTGGTGGCGTTAGCTGGTACATCCACAAGGAGTATTGACTTCACGCTACCCGTTAAAGCAGGGACCAGCTACCATCTCGACATGAAATGCTCGAAATTCGGCGCGATTAACCGCGGTTCAGAGCGGCGCGCCGATCTGACGAACACGACACAAATCACCGGGGTTGTCTTTGAGATGGTCCCTTCCGGGGCACTCAAGTTTGTCTTAAGGAAACCGGACGGCACCTCGTATAAAGCCCAGATGAGTCCTGAGCCAGGCCAAGACTTCAGGAGCTTCGCCTTTCACTCCTGCTTCGTGAATGTCCATGGGCCGGCGGGGTTTGGGCACGCGCAGTGCTCACAGACCACCAACGAGGTGACCATCACCGGGCTTCCCCCGGGGAGCTACGAAGGGAACATTGAAGGGAATGGGGAATTCGCGTATGCGATCCCTCCCTTGGGGGATCTCCTCGTGGTTGAAGGGACCACCACCATCAATACGGTGACCTTTAAGACCGGTGTGCCCATCTCGCCGGTCATCACGGGAACGTTGCCGACCCCGACATTCGAACCTGGGCCAGGGTCAGACCCCACAGAAGTTCACTTAATCGGCTTCCCCCACGGGACAACCTTCGGAGCAGCCAGCCTAGAGGGGCTCGTGGGGTTCCGACGATCAGCGGACTTCCTCATGGAGTATCGCCGCGACTTCGGTCCTTTCGCCGGGTCAAGTCCCATCTGGAAGGTGAAACGGGCGACCCCTGGCCTCTGGGACTTCTATGTGGTAGTCCGGAAACACTTCGGGGGGCCTGGTGGA
>JACPXA010000025.1 GCA_016196785.1 Elusimicrobiota bacterium | reverse complement strand
TCTGGTCACCGTGGATTTAGCGGCGGCCGGGAAAGGCCGCGCGGCAAGCCGTTGGCGGCAAGTGGTCGTATACGTGGGGCGAAAGTTTTACCGGATCCCAGTGGTCCAGCTGGCCAAAGTACTGGGTCGAAGCGAGTCCGCTATCAGTATGATGCTGGCGCGGAGTTGGAAGCAGATAGACGAGTGGCCGGAGACCCAGCAATTCCTTAGCGCGTTAGAGCGCCACTGCGCCCATCAAGGCAAAATGTGAAATGTGAACACTGTCACCGTTCACTCGTTCACCACTGTCACCGTTCACCCCACCGTTCACCCGTCACCGTTCACCCACCGTTCAGTCAGTCAGACCATTCGCAGGCTCTAAATACGCTTCCTCAAATTCTCTTTGGAAGGTGCCCTGGGCGTGTCGTCCATGTTTTTGAAACCCTCTGGGAGCCGCGGGAAGTTCATCGGCTTCACAGCCTGGACGTCCCGGCGTTCCGACGTGTTTGGCACGATCTACGTTCCCTGTGACGGTCCAGTTTTCTACCCCATCGACGGCAAACCCATAGCCCATATAGTCCCCTAGCAGGATATTGTTGGTGACCACACCCCCTCGATTGGGCCATCCCGTCCAATCGGGACTAGGCCAATGGGAAGAATCGCGAGCACAGAACCACGTCCAAGGCCCCATCGGCATCGCCACTCGGATCGGCGCACTGACAGCCTCAATGGTGTTGTCGGTGACACGGGTGCCGGTGTAATTACCATGATAAGGATTGTAATCTGCCATCGCGATCCCTATCAAGCCAGTTCTGCTCACCGCACGGATATGATTGCGTGTAATCAGAGAACCCGGGGCGCCAAAAATGACGATCGCACCGTCGGTTGTGTCGGTGATCACATTATCAGAGACGGTGCTGTTGCGGCAGCCTAGAGAAATGCCATCCGCCCAGGTGCCATTGGCTTCTCCGGCAGGGCCCAACGCATTGTGGCGAATCTGGGCGCCGGTACAGGCTTCCGCTGATCCTTCTGCGGTGTCGCCTTCGGCGATTTGCAGGATAGACCAAGAACGCGTGTCAAACGCTTTCACATACTCGACGACTTGGCCGGAGGCCGTGCCCCCTATAGTGATGAGCGCCTCCCTATCTTCTGTCCCTTCCCCGGATCGGTACCCCAACCGAGACCGTCCTCCATCAATGATCACGTTCCGTAGTTTCACACCCGACTTATGTAACCCGTCTACAGCCCCCGTCAAATTGCGACCGGTGATCACTAACCTTGCTCGTGTGTCGTCTGTCGGAAGCCCCTCGGTATAGATTTCTTGATTATTGGCGGTGAACCTTACAGTGCCTGTGAGGCGGAATTCAGCCCGAGGGCATAAGACCGCCTTGGCCCCGGCCCCCCCTTGCTCGAGCGCTCTGTTGATACGATTCTGGTCCCCGGAAGGAATACAGGCACTGTGCGCGAAGGGACTCCAGAGACTCAAGCCAAGGCTCCATAGGACTACTTTCACACAATGCGCCTGTCGTATGACGAACAAGTGACGCGCGCGCCGCACCACGTGTGGATTCTGAGGTAACACTCGCATGGCACGAATAATAGCATCCACCAAATCGTTAGTCAACTTTCTGCACTCGTGTTACTCAGACAAATCCCGCCACTTGACAGCGAACCATCCCACTAGTTATTATTGATACCGATGACTCAGTATCAACAACGGGAGACGGAGTTGGTGTATTACCCCCAGCGGCTGGCGCGGACTGACACGTACGCCAGACGGTTGGATAAGGCGTTTGCCGCCGCGCTCCATGCGCAAGGATGGCGGTTGACGGCGGAGCGCCAGGCCATCCTCGACGTCTTGGTCGAGGCGAAGCACCATCTCTCCATTGAGGAGTTGTTCGACCACGCCACTCGGAAACATCCTCGGTTGGGTCGCGCCACCATGTTCCGCACGTTGAAGGTGTTACGGGAAGCGGGGTTGGTGTCTCGTATCGCGGTTCCGAATAATGGGTATCGGTATGAAGCCCATTATGAACGTCCCCATCATGATCATTTGATTTGCGTCGCGTGCGGGCGCATCGTGGAAGTCCAGTGGCCGGAGGTGGAGAAAGTCCAAGAGCAAACCTGCCGGGTCTACCGCTTTACGCCGCTCTGGCATCGCCATGAGATCTTTGGCCGCTGCCAGTCCTGCGGCAAGGGGGCGCGGTGAAGGTCGCCGGATCAATGTTCTTGATAATTTCAGTATCTGTGCTGCGTCCCTGCGCCGCGGCTTCCTCACCGGTGCCCTCCCCACCCCACCCGGCTTCATCCGTGACGCGGGCGCAGTACCTGATGGGAACCGTGTGTGAGATGACCGCGTTCGGGAGCGAGGGGGCGCAAACCGTCGCTGCGCTGTCGGAGGCGTTCGCTGAAATCGCTCGACTCGAAGAGGTCATGAGCAATTATCGAGACCACAGCGAGCTGGTGGCGCTCAATCGACAGGCCAGTCAACATCCCGTTCGGTGTTCAGAAGATCTCTTCGCTGTCTTGGCTGCTTCAGTTCACTATAGCCGGCTGACCCAGGGGGCGTTCGATGTCACGGTGGCGCCGCTCATGCAGACATGGCACATCGCCCGCACCGGCCGCTGGCCACAGACGGTGGATCTCGCTCAGGCCTTAGCGGTGGTGGGGAGCGACGCGTTGGGACTGTCTCCGGAGACGCGGGAAGTCAGGTTCTTAAAAGCGGGGATGGCGGTAGATCTGGGAGGTATCGGCAAGGGCTATGCCTTGGATGCCGCGGCCAATGTCTTGCGGCGCCGGGGGATCACCTCCGCCTTAATGAATTTCGGGGGGGAACTCTATGCTTTGGGGGCTCCCCCTGGGCAGCCCGCATGGGAGCTCACCATCGCTGATCCTCGGGATGAGCGTCGGACCGCGGTGCGCCTGTGGGTGGCTGACCGCGCTGTATCGACATCCGCGCAGACCCAGCGGTTTATGGCGATTGAGGGCAAACGCATTGGCCATATCATCGATCCTCACACCGGACAACCGGTATCGTGGGAGGGGAGCGTTACCGTGGTCGCCGCGGATGGGACGACGGCTGATGCGTTGTCCACCGGTCTGTTTGTGTTGGGGGTCAGGGAGGGGCTGGGGCTGGCGAACCGCCTGCCAGAGGTTGGGGCGATTTTCCTCGAGCCTGCCCATCAGGGACATCAGTTGAAGGTCACCATGTCACGCGGGTGTACGCAGCTCAAGATGAGACCGGCGAAAAATTTCTTAAAAGAAGAACGCACATGAACAAAGCAGTCGTTGTCAGTTGTCTCACGCTGGCATGCACAGGGATTCTCGGGACGGTCCGTGTCCGAGCCGAAGAACCCCGCTTCCTTGAGTTAGAACGCAAACTCGATCTCTTAAGCGCTGAGATCGAACGAATGAAACTGGGAGAAACTGCCGCCGCTGAGCCCACGCCCGCCCCCGTCTTTGGGTTAGCCCCGGCGGCAGCGAAGGTCTATCATGTGAAGAAAGGGGTTTCACTGGGTGGCTATGGGGAGATGGTGTATGAGAACTTTCGAAAAAGGAAGGAGGATGGGACCTCCTCCGGGAAGAAGAACCAGCTCGATTTCGTGCGTTTTATCCTGTATGCTGGGTACAAATTCACCGACAAACTCTTGCTGAACTCTGAGGTGGAGGTTGAACACGCGACCACTGACGACAATAAAGGAGAGGTGGCGGTCGAGTTCGCGTATCTTGAGTATCTCTGGATGAAGCCGCTTGGGGTTCGTGCCGGGCTGTTGCTGATCCCTATGGGGTTCTTGAACGAGTTACATGAGCCGCCGGTGTTCCATGGGGCGAAGCGGCCCAATGTGGAGCGGAACATTATTCCCACGACCTGGAGGGAGAACGGTGTGGGGATCGTTGGCAACGTCGGGTCGCTCGCCTATCGTAGCTATTTGGTGGCGGGGTTACGGGCGGTGAAGGATGCCGATGATAAGATCGATGGCTTTTCGGCCGATTCCGGAATCCGAAAGGGACGCACGGCTGGCTCGAAAAGCCGGGCCGACGACCTCGCGTGGGTGGGACGTCTCGACTATGTAGGGTTCCCAGGAGCGCTTGTGGGCGCTT
>JACPXA010000163.1 GCA_016196785.1 Elusimicrobiota bacterium | reverse complement strand
CTGTTCATCGGTGAACCGCTTATGCAACTGTCCCATCGGCTAGCGCCCTCCTGTGTGAGCTCTAGCATAGGGACTGGTGAGAAGTTCACTTTTAAAACGGAAATCTCAGAAAGACGGTTCACTTTTAATTCGTAAACGACACTGGTCAGCAATTAGTTGACACATTACGTACAGCTTGTGACAGGGCGACCAACAGGTTATGGGTCGCGTCTCCGTTTATCGGCCCCTGGGCAAGCGTCAGAAGGATCTTAGGCAGGAAGTGGGTTGATGATGGCCACTTTTCAGTGCGGCTCATAACAGATTTCTTCAACAGCAGCAATCTCAACTACGAGACCCTAAAGCAGTTTTACGATCGAGGGCACATAAAGGGGATTAAGGGCCTACATGCCAAAATCTATATCATTGACAACGACGCTCTTGTCTCGTCCGCGAACCTGACCAATACAGCATTTGCAAGACGCTATGAGGTGGGAGTATGGCTATCCGGCAAGGAAGCTGGTGGAATAATCAGCTTATTTGAAGAATGGTGGGAGAGGGTTGCCAACGAAATCTCTCCTGGTTTGTTACCCAAACTAGCTCATAGACGAGTTAGAACGGAAAAAGAGGAAATGTACGGAGATGCGTTAGAGGCATTATGGAAACTTCCATCGGATCCCGGTCCTGGAAAGGCGTCATCCCGTTTTCTTGACTATGACACCTTCCGAGCTAGGTACAAGGATTTTGCTACTGTGTATGCAAAGATACAGCGTGTTTGGCCTAACCGCCCTCTTTATTTTGAGACAGACGGTTTCTTAAATTACTGTTTTCATCATGCACCAGGCCGCCCTTCTAAGAAATACGCCAAGATTAAGGCGCGGGTATTGTCTGATGGGGAAAGGGAGAAGGAAATTGAAAAATACGCGCGTCGCTTTAAGGATTGGGTATCTCATGGTGCCGATGGCGTTGAAACGGATGACTGGCGTACGGAGTACTCAGAAAAAATAAAGAGGTTACTAAGCAGAGAGAAAATTCTGAGAATTTATAGAACGGAAATTAGGCAGATTGTGGATTGTCTTCATTGCATGAATTCGTTTCCGCTAAATAAATCGAGATTTCTCAATCCAAAAAACAACGACCTGCAAACTATTCGACGTGCATGGCAACATCTCGTGGATGAAAGAGAACCTCTCGTGGTTAGAATGGCCCAATGCGCTCAAAAGCTCCGGTATTTTGGGCGATCCAGCATACATGAAATGCTGGGAAATCTTGATCCAGAGGAATACCCGCTACGGAACACGAACTCAGGATCTGGACTAAAGTTTTTCGGCTATCACGTTTCCGCTTATTGAGATGGCTTTATGAAACGCTGCGGCCTCTACATCCGGGTTTCCACCGACCGCCAGGCCAAGGTGGCGGAAGGCTCCCTCAAGGCGCAGGACGAGCTCCTCACCCGCCACATCGAGCTCAAGAACAGGCTCGCCAGCGAGGAGTGGGTCATCGTCGATCGCTACATCGACGAAGGCCGTTCCGCCAAGGACACCCAGGGCCGTCCGCAATACCTGCGCCTGATGGACGATATCCGCCGCGGCCGCATCAACACGGTCATGTGCATGGCGCTCTCCCGCATCAGCCGCTCCACCCGCGATCTCTTGGACATGATCGAGTTCCTCAAGCGCAGCGATGTGGACTTCATCTGCCTCAAAGAAGACTTCGACACCACCACCGCCCAGGGTAAGTGCTTCGTCACCATCATGGGGGCGTTGAACGAGTTCGAGCGCGAGCAGACCAGCGAGCGCACCCGGCTCGTCATGCTGGCCCGTGGCGAGCGCGGCCTGTGGCACGCCGGCCCGATTCTCGGCTACGACCGACTGCCGGAGAAGAAGGGCTACCTTGTTCCAAACCCCAAGGAATCCTCCGTCGTCAACGCCGCCTTCGACACCTATCTGGAATGCGGCTCGATCCTCAAGACCTGCGAGCTCCTCACGGCGAATGGCTACCGCACCAAGGAGTACGTGACCCACGAAGGGTGTCTGCATCGAGCGCGGCCGTTCGTTTACACCTCAGTGCAGAACCTCCTGACCAACCTCGCCTACATCGGCAAACGGGAGATCAACAAGCAATGGATGCACCACCCTCCTGAGCAGCTGCCCGAATCCCAACGCTACAAGACGGTGGATGGCGTCTGGGAGCCCATCGTGCCGGTCGAGAAGTTCAACCAGGTCCAGGCGCTCCTGCGCCAGAACCACGAGCACAACCGCAACGAGGTGCGCCCAAGCCGGCACTTCTATTTGCTCAACGGCGGGTTGTTGTTCTGCGACGCCTGCGGCTCGCAAATGGAAGGCACCGCGGGGACCGGCAAGCTCGGCAAGATCTATTACTACTACCACTGCACCAGTCGACGGTGCGGCTTCCGGCTACCCGAGCAGGAGGTCGAGCAGGCGGTCTTCGAGCTTCTGCGCGCGGCCAGCCAGGATGACGCTCTCTTGGAGCGGATCGTCGAGAAGGTCAACGCCAAACTCAAGCGGGAACTGCCGAAGCTCGCCGAGCAGGAGAAAAACCTCAAGTGCGAGCTGGCCGTCATTCGGGCCAAGGCCGACCAGCTCCTTGAGCAGTACGCGGAGATCCGGGAGGGCGCCGTCTTCGTGAAGGAGAAGCTGGCCACCCTAGAGGAAGCCGCGTCGAGTTTTCTGATAAGAATGTTCGGGTGGGCATCCGGGCGGACCGGCTGATCCGCCCACCCGACATAGCCGGAGTCACGGGTGCGGGCGTCAGTTCCACCATCGGTTATCCCCGCCATTGATCAGGAAAAGCCCTCCCAACGTGGGAGGGCTTTTCCTTCTCAGGTATCTTCGTGAATGGAGCCGTGACGTTGTAAAGAATGGCGGCTTTCCTCGGTTTCTCGTCTCTCCGAACTTATCGCTGGTGACAGGCTAACGCCTTACGCGTGAGTAGTGCTCATTGCATCCGCCGACTGCGTGTGATAATCTTCCGCTGTGAAACTCGCCAAAATCGTCTATCTTGTGCAAGCTGGGACGTTTTCCACTTCTCGCCAATGGAAGGCCATCCTTTCTGATCTCAAGAAGGCCATCGCCTCTGTTGTTTGGCCGCCTGGCAGTTCTTCCTTCATCCTGAATCCTTCTATTGGACGCGGCCGAGGAGAGGGGAATGGCGTCAAGCCCATCAAGGAAGCTTGCATGTTGACACTGAAGGGACTTGGGTGGAGTACCAATGAGCGCAGAAACCCTCTTCGGCTCGATGCCACAAAAACATTGGCCCGCAGCCGAGTGTTCGGTGTCGAGTGGGAGACGGGCAATATTTCATCGAGCCATCGAGCGGTAAATCGGTTACTGCGAGGCTATCACGAGGGTCGATTGGTTGGTGGGGTACTCGTTGTTCCGACAAGAGCACTATATCCCTACCTCACAGATCGCGTCGGGAATCTAGCGGAGTTGGAGCCGTACTTTGAGTTATGGAAGGCCACGATTTCGTGGAAAGATGGCGTGCTCGCGATTGTCGCTGTAGAGCACGATGGCACTGACCCGAACGTACCTCGAATCAGCAAAGGAACCGACGGGAGGGCGCTTGTCTAGCAGGTCGCGGTAGTCAGCTTACCGTTGGTGAACAGATTGCCGCTCAGCCGTTCGATAATTGGTTTACAGTCCTCGATCTCACAACCAAGCCAGCGTCTTTCCATGAGTTCCGCCGCGTAGTACGTTGTCCCGCCGCCACCGAACGGATCAAAGACGAGGTCTTCCTTCTCGCTAGCGATCTCTAACACTCTTTGCAGCAGTTTTACCGATAATTCGTTTGCTGCCCGGCTCTTGTATTTCTGATGGCGAACCGGAGGAATATCGTCCCATACGTCGGTGAGGTTCAGTCCTGCTGGGTTCAGCCACTTGCGATGGCCTCCATAGTCCTTGATATCGCCCCCGCAGTGTCGGCAGGATGGGATCGGCACTCTCGGGCGATTGAACACCCTCGGTTTGCCTTTGGTGAAGTACAGTAGGCTATAGTGCGAAGGATAGAGACGACCCGGAATGGGCAGCGTCGTCTTGATGTTGATGGCAATCCAGTGTCGGAAGGTGAGCGATCGAGCAAGCAATGCTGCGAAATGGATGTTCCATTTTGGCAGGTTGTAGACGAACAGGCTGCCACCAGGTTTGAGAATTCGGCAGAGCTCCTCCAGCCATTGGTATGACCACTGAAGGTACTTCTCCTCTTGTAAGTCGTCGTCGACGAGTTGCCCGTAGTTCTTTCTAAGATTGAACGGCGGATCTGCAAAGACAAGGTCAGCGGATCCGTCAGGCACCGTGGGTAAAAACTCCAGGCAATCGCACTGGTATAATTGACCTCTGCGGGTCTGGAAGATTGGCTCTAACTCTTGTCTATGACCGTTTTCTTTCTTTCCTTTTAACTGCACCGTTGTATTGTAGACCGCAAACCGTTCTCTCAGGAGAAACGCAGCTTCTTTGGGATGCTCGTAGAAGATCGTCGCGACATCGTTCGGCAACTTCCCGGCAGCCAGACTGAGTTCCTCTACAGAAAGTTTGAACGTGCGAGCGATCTGCCGGATAACCTTCTCTGAAGGGAAGACCGACCCTGTTTCAAGTCGGCTGAGGTAGGCGTGATCGACCTGAAGTTTACCGCCAAGCTCGCGGAGACTGAGGTTACGCTGTCGCCGGAGCTCTTTCAATCTTGTCCCGAAGCTCATTGTATCTCTCTTACGTGTATTGTATACTGGTGACAAGTTTTGTCAACGAATTATTGACGATCCAGCTCCTGATTGGACAGTCTTAGAGTAAGGGAAGACGGCGCAGCCGCTCAACAAATACACGTGAGTAGTCCAGCTCATTTCCATGACATGGAAAATAGGTACCGGGAAAATAGGTACCGGTTCGAAAATAGGTACCGGTTCTGGTTTTTCTAAAAAAGACTTTCAGAAAAAGAGAACTGGTACGGATTTTACAGGGTGAAAACTGCTTCAACCTAGCCTCCAGTCTCTCCCAGGTGTATGATGGGTGAGGAGTCGAGGGGGTGTATTCCGTGCTGCGCGTCATGGTGAGGGGGGGCGTCATAGAGGGAGGCGGGATGGGGAGATCCATGGAGGCGAAAAAGAACGTCAAGAAAAAAGCCGCGAGATCCATGAAAGAGAAGCGGCAAGCCAAACGAGACAGGAAGAGCCGTTGGAGCACCGCCCCGTAGCGGACATCGAACACTCCGTTCAACGAGTCGGTGAAGAGATTAGCGCCGGATGGACCCTTCGGAATCCGCGCACATTAACTGTCCGTACTGCGGGGAGCCGCTGGAGATCGCCGTCGAGGCGTCGGTGGGGCGGCAAGACTACATCGAAGATTGCCAGGTGTGCTGCAAACCCATTCAGTTCCGGATCCGCGTGAGCGCCGACGGCACCGCGAGTGTCGACGCGCGCAGCGAGGACGAATAAGGCCGGCAGGACGGGCTCGGCGCGCCAAGCTGGGAACGGGTGACGGATGAACGCCGGCCCGTGGTCGGGATCACGAAGCCGCACGAAAAGGAGGCCGCATGGCGCAGAAGAACTATCAGTTTGAAAAGCGAAGGAAGGATCTGGCACGGAAGCAAAAACAGGAAGCGAAGCGGCAGCGTAAAGCGGAGAGAAAGCAACAACAAGCCGCCGCCTCGTCACCGCCGCCTCCAAGCGCCTGAGCGCCGTTCGGGGAGCCTAGGTTCCCGATTGTTTTCTCGCCATGAAAATTGGTGACTCCCGGCGACGTTGACGTGCGTCGTAGCACGCAGCACATCAAGGGGGGAATTCCGGCGGCGTCAGGAGAGCCGTTCGAGGCGAACAGGAATCAACCCTCGCTCAAGCGGTGCGAGTCTCCCGAACGATCCGCGGGTCAGATCGATGAGGCGATCGCCGAATCGGCGTGCGGGTCCGCGGTCCGTGATGCGGACGACGATGGAGCGGCCGTTTTCAAGATTGGTGACCTGGATGGTCGAGCCAAACGGGACGTCCCACATCGCCGTCTCAAGCGCCTCCGGGTCGAACCGGTGACCCATCGCGACGTGCGTATTCAAGGGTTCGCCGCCCCCATACCAGCTGGCCAGTCCTGACCAGGATCCCAGAGCCTGTGGTCGATCGACAC
>JACPXA010000024.1 GCA_016196785.1 Elusimicrobiota bacterium | reverse complement strand
GAGTGAGCCTAAGCGGCCTCCGTAGAAACGCGGTGAGCGCAGGGCGCGGATGCGCCCGAGCACACCAGAGTTTCGAGGAGGGCCAGAAGCGTAGCGAACGCAGCCACGCCCCCGGCTCTCCCCTTCCCTCCTGAACATACTCATTGGACCCTCTTCTTTTCAGCGCGGATGATCCAGCGGGCCGCCGCGTACAGATCCTTCACCACGGCATCAGGAGCCCAGATTTTCATCTTCCTCGCCTGCCGCCATTCTTTCCGGCCAAGACCGGTTAACACGAGGAGGCCTTTCCCTCCCACCCGCTGCCCCATGACCACATCGCTCCAACGGTCGCCGATGCTGTACGTCCGCTTGAGCGAACATCCTAGCTCTCGCGCCGCTCGACGCAGCAACCCTGGCTCAGGTTTTCGGCACCGACACCGGGCCTCCGGATGGTGCGGACAGTAATACCATCCATCCAGGGTCACGCCCCTCGCTCGAAGGACCTGCTTCAGCCGTCGGTGAATGATCTCCAAGCCATTCCGGCTCAGATATCCTCGCGCAACCGCCGACTGATTAGTCACCAGCACCAATCGGAATCTCTCATGCCGCATGAGCCGGAGGGCAGAAACCACTCGAGGCAGCAGACGGACCGCCTCAGGATCTGTCAGATACCCCGGGTCCTCAATGAGGGTCCCATCCCGATCTAGAAAGATCACGGGCGCTGTCGGGTTAGCCCGTCGAGGGCTCATGGGAGAGACACCGCCGGAGCGCCATGGCGGAACCAACGATAAACGAGAAGATCAGGAGTACCACCGAATCCCCCAGCGTCGTTTCCGTGAAACCCGCCAGCAGGCAGCCTAAGACCCCGAGAAATGCCCCCTGAAACCAGGGGGCGTGTTCCGAATCGTTGCGACTCCACCAATACGTCTTGGCCAAATAGATCAGCACGGTGACGAGAAACCAGAAAAACACCCCAAAGCCAACGATCCCAAGTTCCATCAATCGTTGGAGGTAGAGGTTATGCACATCGCTCCATTCCCCCACTGGCAGCCGCTGAGACGACGAATAGGTTTGGGAGAACCGCTTCACCTGGCCTGGACCCACCCCCCACCAGGGATGATCGCGCCAGATTCGCCACCCCATCTGCCACAGGTTGATCCGGATGACATGAGAACCTTCTTGAAAATCACCGATGGACTTGATGCGCATCCGAATTTGGGGATGCCAAAGGATGACCCCCATGATGACCAGGAATACCGCCAACCCTCGCCAGGGGATACGACGCCACTCCAAGCCCAACCCCACCCCTAAGATGCCGAGGGCGGCAAACCACGGGCCACGTCCTTTCGACCACACCAACGCCGCCCCGACGACTAAGACTCCTACCCCTGCCCAAAAACGCCGCCACCCCTGACGCCAGAGCCAGAGCGCCAGGAGGAGCCCCCAAGCGAATAACAAGCCCTCAGCGTACGTCAGGGGGTGGCTGCGTGTCCCCACCGCCCGCCGGTGCATGGTCGCCAGGTAGCTTAGCAGCACGGGGGGCCATGCCTGCAACGTCGCCGGGATCCGCTCCAAGGCTCCTGAGTCTATGCGGACGATACCAATCCCGCATTGCAGCAACCCTAAGGCGGCAGTCAGGAGCGACCCACACAAGAACCAGCGGAACCCTCTCAGCACAACCTCCCGATTGGGTGGCACGGAAGCCACCAAGAAACAGACGAGCCAATTGATATCCGACCGAAGCCGTCTGAGGCTTCGGAGAAACACCCCGGCGATCACCCCAGACAGGCAAATGACCAACCCCAGGGAGAGAGAGGGCCAACCGAGCGGCTTGCCGCACCATCGGAAGCCCGGGCGGCGGAGCAACCGACCCCCAAACCACGTCACCGCCAATGGAATCCACACCATATGTGTGGCGGCGATCGACAACGACACCGCCAACCCCAGGAGCGCTATCCCCCAGCTTCCGATCCGATCAATGGACGATGGGAAGCTGTTCACGGTGTCCCTCACGAGGCGAAACCGCTGGGGGAGTCGTCGGTTGCCCTTTCCAGCGATTGTGTCCCCAGAGCCACTGCTCGGGATGCGCTCGGATCCACGTTTCAATGAGTTGGTTGAAGCGTTCCACATCCAGTTGAACCGCTCGCTCCCCGGGCAACGAGGTGTCCAACTCCAGCGGCGGTTGTGCGACGACCAGAATCCGATCCCCCTCCCGATAGTTGTGCACCGGGATAATGGCAGCCCTCCATGAGGATGCCAAGCGTCCAATTCTGTCGGAGCCTGCGAATCCCTTCACGGACCGCCTGTCGGTGCGGGATCACGACAATCCCATGGCTGGCTCGAATCTGATTCACGATCCGGTCCACCACCGGATGGTGGAGGGGCCGAACCACCACGGCGGTGCGATATCCCTTCATGACTATCGCCGGGGCCATGAGCTCCCAGTTCCCACAGTGCGCGGTGAGGAAAATGACTCCTCGCCCCAGCGCTAAGGCGCGGTCCACATGGTAAAAATCAACCAACGTGGTATATCGCTCAACGTTCTCAGGACATAATTGAGGGATCTTCGTAAACTCCGCCGCAACCCGCCCCAGGTGACTCCACATTGCCCGCAGGCAGCGGGCGCGCTGTTTTGATTCCATGTCTGGAAACGCCTGCCGGAAGTTCTCTGTGGCCAGTTGTTGACGACCTCGCATCACGAACGGCACCAACCGGCCCACCGCGCTGCCGACCCGGCAGGCGATCCGCCAGGGTAACCGCTGGATTACGCCAACAAAGCTACGGGCGAGGAGCGCTTCGCTCCACAACACGATCGGATGATGGCTTCCCATTGGTCAGATCCTTGCTGAATCACTAACTCGATGCCGAGCACGAACACCGGATGCGCGGCGCTGGACACCGCTCCGGGTGGGACATGGAACACGTCTTTCTCGGTCAGAACCACCCACCGACGAGGGCTCGCCAACCGGATCACCGCCTCCCACTCTCTGGGTGTCATCCAATGATGATCCGGAAACCGCACCGCCTCCCTCACCACCGCCCCTAACCCCTGGAGAGTCTGTTCAAACCCTTCTGGGCATCCTACAGCGGAACACGCGATCACCTCGCGCGTACGAAGCGCCTCCACCGCGTGACGTAGAGTTGGACTCGCCCCTCCACCAAGCGGGGTGAGCGTGACGGGTTCGTGATGGGCCTCAATGATTGGCACGTGGGGACGGAGATAGGGGGCGAGTTTCCCCTTGATGGCTTGCCTGTCACTCGCGGTGACGAGCCCCACATGCGTCAATACCACTAACCCAGCACGTGCCAACGCCTCCGGAGGTTCCCGAAGCCTCCCCGCAGGCAAGAGCCGCCCCCCACCGAGCGGATCCAGGGCATTGATCACCACGATATCCAGATCGCGGGCCAACCGGTGGTGTTGGAACCCATCATCCAGAACCACACAGTCTACCGCCGCTTGCGCTATGGCGATGTGGGCCGCTCGCGCTCGATCGCTCCCAACCACAACCGGCACCCCTGGAAACCGCCGGGCGATCAGCCATGGCTCTTCACCCACCTGTTGGATCGACCGCAAGCGACCACGTTGATCTCGTACCGCCAGACAGCGTCTGAGTGAGTCTGCACGCCCGTAACCCCGACTGAGCACCGCAGGGCGGCGGCCCCACCGCAACAGATCCTCAACGAGCCGGATAACAGTCGGCGTCTTCCCCGTCCCGCCTGCGGTGAGGTTTCCCACACAGAAGGTGGGGAGAGACAGGCGACGAACGGGAATCCAGCCAGCGGTAAAGGTCAACTCCCTCGCTTTGACCGCTATCCCATACCCGAAGGCACTGATGGCAGCGACCCCCTGGAGGACACGAGAGGTCTTTACCGTCGTTAATGGTCTCCGATCGTCCACCACATAGGGAGGAGGATCGAGGGGCTGTGTCGCTGGGGCCTCGGTGGCCGAGCCGGGGAAAATTGACGAAGGCGCAGGGGTTGCCTCTGGGGTCAAACAGAGCTTAACGGGAGCATCAGAAACGGCGAGGACACCGTGTAGCGAGCTAGCAAAGCGAGTGTCCCCACGAGACAGCCCCTCGTGTCCTCCTCCCCCGCACAGCTCCTCGCAGACTTGGAAGACCTGTTCGGCGTCCACCCACCTCATACATTCATGGTGGTAAGGACACTGGTTTAAATCGCAACCCAGGCACCAGAGTCCTTCAGCGTACACGGCGCGATGGGACGGATGAGGGGGCGTCCAGTTGATCGGCAGGGCAGGGCCATGGATCGCGACGCTGGGGGTCCCCACGGCCACCGCCAGGTGCCGGATCCCAGAATCCGAAGACACCACCAGGTCGCACCGTGTGAGAAGCGCCGCCGCTTGGCGCAGCCGGATGGGCGGAACGACCCAGGACGGCGCCTGCATTCGGCCCTTGAGGAGATGGAGCTGCGGTTGTTCATCAGGAGCGCCGATCCACAGCACCTTGGCCTGCCACCGGGTGACCAACAGCTCCCCCAATCGGACACAGTGATCAAGCTGCCACTGTCGAGACGGGCGGCGATGAACGGGGGCCAACGCGATGATTCGCTCCCCGTCGCTGATTCCACAGGACTGCAAGAACTGCTCGACAACCCTCCGATCTTCGTCAGTCAACGCGACAGTCGGGAGCACGGCGGTCCCTGACTGTTGGGTCGGGACCCCCAGCGCCTCCAGGAGTCGCAGTTTGTGCGCCGCAGAGTAATCCGGTTGCGTGGGCATGGGAATGCGATGCGTGTAGCACCACCCCCACCCCCGTCCTCGAAAGCCGGCGCGCAGCGACGCCCCACTGATCCAGGTCAGGACGGCGCTCCGCGGGTTGCCCAAGAAATCAATGATCCAATCGTACCGAGCCTGATGCACGCGCCACAGCCAGCGAAGGGGGGCCTCCGTGTCGTAGGGAAGGACATGGCTCACCATCGGCAGGTTTTCCAATACCTCTGCCCAGCGTCGGTCCACTAGGATATCAATGGTCGCCTGGGGAAACTGACCCCGCAATGCGGCTAGCGCAGGGGTGGTCAATAAGACGTCTCCTATGCGTTTAATCTGGATAACAAGGATCTTCATCTTTATAACCGTGCTTTCCCTCGATGGACATTGAGCGCGAAGTCCAAACGGGTGTCATCACCGCGGATCAATACACGATGGAGGGCAAATGGATCTTGGCTTGGATGGGCCTTGCCCTGGCGAATCGCGAAGGCGAGGCGATACCCCGCTTGAACCACCGCCCCACGGATACGGGGATCGAACGCCCCTGCTCCGAAGGGATAGGCAAAGGTGTCAACGGACCGGCCGAGGCGATCCTCAAGCCGACGTTTGCTATCGGCCACTTCGTATCGTAACTCCGCATCGTTACAGCGAAGCAGGTTCCGATGCGTCATGCCGTGGCATCCAAACGCTATCCCCTCCTGCTGCATCTCCCGAATTTGAGACCCGGTGAGCATGCGGACCGAAGGTTCCGCGTGGGCGTCCCGCCAAAAGTTGTCTCGGTCTACACCTTGGGCAACGAGGAACACCGCCGCACGGGCGCCAAACTCTTTGAGCAACGGGAACGCCATTTCATACACACTAGCGTACCCGTCATCAAACGTGAGGAGGACAAGAACTCATCCCGAAACCATGCTCGGTAAGCGAAGCCTCGGGGGGCGCGCCGAGGCCAGGAAGGCGAGCGACGGCATACTTGACGACGGAACGGTATGCCGAGCGAGCCTGACGCCGCCACAGGCCGCCCTTCCGAGGCTGCAGCCCGAGGAGGGTTTCGGGATGAGTTCTAGGCTTCTGGCCCTCCTCGAAACGCTGCGGTGCCAGGTAATCGCTGAATTCTGAGAGGGAAGTGATCTGATAGTCCCACCGTTGAAGCGCACTCAATTGGCGCTGAAATTGTCGTGGGCTGACCCACAGTTTCCGTTCGGCTGACGATCCCAGCGGACAGGCCCCGAGGTGGTGATACATCAACACGGGAATCCCAGGCTGTGGCCAACGCCACCAGTTCCAACGGAGCGACGCCCCTACCGCCAATCCCCCCCCGACGACCCACGGCAACGTCTCAACGAGCATGGGGAGACAACCGGCGCAACTTCTGATATTTCAGCCACACGTAATACGCTGATAGCCCTGCGTACACCAATCCCCGCCATCCATCCAGCCATGCCCCATAGAGCACCACCCGCCGAAACAGCTCCCAAGGTACATGTAGGCGATCCCACCAATGCGCACGAGCTCCCTCGGCGAGCAGGCCCTGCGCGGCGAGGGTGGTATACCAGTCGCATTTGCTCCAATACTCCTTGAGGTCCCGATAGCTTTCATGCTCAATCGAAGACGAGAGCGTCCCCACCGGCGCAGAGACGACGATTTCCTCGTGAACTGGACGGAAGACTATCCGAGCCGCTGTCTTTCGAAAGAGCCGCAGGTGTCGTTCCCGACCTAGGCCACCAAATCGAAGCCGACGTCCCAAAAACACTAACTGAAATGGGATGAAGAATCCGTTTTCCACGAGCGCCCCACCCTCCTGGGAACCGCGAGCCAATATCCGGCGAATCTCCTCGGCCAACGCAGGGCTCACACGTTCATCGGCATCAATAAGGAGCACCCATTCGCCTTGAGCCTGGTCAATGGCAAACTGCTTTTGTGGCCCGAACCCTTCCCCGCGGTGTTGGATCACCTTCGAGGTGAACCGCCGTGCCCCGGCGATGGTCCGGTCGGTCGAACAATCATCTACGACGACGATCTCATCCGTCCAAGTCAGGCGTTTGAGACACTCTTCGATATTGTGTTCCTCATTCTTGGTCATGACCACCGCACTCACCCTCGAAGCGGTCTGGCGGTGGGCGTGGCTTCGTTCGCTACGCTTCTGGCCCCCACCTCCACCCAATATCTCAGCGTAGACCCGTTCTGTGGCGTCCACCATGCGGTCAACGGAAAACCGCTGGACGGCGATGCGGGCAGCTTCCCCCAACTGTTCCCGAAGGGTGGAATCACGCAACAATCGGAGAATGACATCAGCTAACGCCTGTGGATCGCGGGGAGGGACCAGTAACCCGGTTTTCCCATCAGCGACGACTTCCGGAATGCCCCCGGCGGTGGTGGCGGCGATGGGTTTGCCCAACGCCATCGCCTCAAGCAAGACGCTTCCCAACCCCTCTTCTTTTGAAGACAACACGACGACATCGAAGGCTATCATCAGCGGGCGGGTATCTTCCCGGAATCCAAGAAAATGCACGCGCGAAGCAAGACCTCGACGGCTGGCTTCGGCTTCAAGGGTGCTTCTCAGATGGCCCTCACCAACGATGACAAAGTGGACCGAGGGGATTTGGTCAGCTACCCGTTCGGCCGCGCGAAGGAAGGTGGGGTAGTCCTTATGGGGGGCCAACGCGGCGACGATGCCAACGACTGAGGTTTCTGGCGCAACGCCCAACATGGTGCGGAGCGAACCGCTTGGGAACGTGACCCCATCAGTACGGTCGGCCGCTGGCGATTCGGATACGACCCCATCAGGGATGATCACGACCCGCTCCCCGGAGACGCCCCCTTTCAGCAAGACGCGGCGGACGGCATCCGAGACCGCGATAATCCGATCCGCCTGTCCATACTTCCAAGGACTGAAAAACGTGGTCCTCAACGGAAAATCTACCCGCCGGGACAACACCAGTTTCATTGGCGTCCCGCGCCGAGCGAGCGCGGCGATAATCCGCCGGGCACACGGCGTCTCCTCTTCCGCTGAGATCGGCCGGCAAACAAAAACCCGGCGGCGACTGGGCGTATTCCCAAGACCCGTTACTGCGTAGGGTCCCCGAATCTGCACCT
>JACPXA010000162.1 GCA_016196785.1 Elusimicrobiota bacterium | reverse complement strand
GCCGCCTCAGCGATGGCGGCATGGGTACTGCTCTGGACCCCTACGGCGCACCGAAGCCGACCCCCGATTCTGGCCTTCGGGGGCAGGCCCACGACTCAGGCATCTGCGTTAATGCCCGTGACGTTCACGCTCCAGATGCCCGAAGCCCAGGAGGTGGCTGTCGTGGGGGACTTCAATGGATGGAACTCCCAAGCCACCCGGTTGGTTCGGCACAACGGCCGATGGAGCGTCACAGTCCCGCTGGCACCCGGCCAGTATCAATATATGTTTGTGGTGAACGGTGCGACCTGGATCCCGGATCCGACCGCGGTGCAACAGGTGGATGACGGCTACGGCCGGAAGAACGCGGTGCTCACCCTATGAACTGGCACCGATGGGGCACCGCCTGGCTCGCCTTTCGTGTGGGGGTGCTTACCCCTCTCTTGCCAGCGATGACGATCGTGGCCCACCCCAACCTGGCCCTGAGTGATGAGATGGCGGTCTTCCAACAAGATTTCCGGCAAGAGATCGCCGCCTCGATCGCCCAGGAGACCCGACTCGATACCTCGGCTCAGGATCTGCGTCGCGGCGACTACCAACTGAGTAGAGACCTCGTGGCTGAAGGGAGCCGGAAGCGGATCGAGCAATACTTCAGATTTTCGGGTGAGAATACCGCAGAATTGCTGGTCCTCAACGCCGGCCCGCTCACCAAGGACACCGCCCAAGTTGAGACATCCCGGGACGTGGTGACGCTGATGCAGCCGCACAGTCACGACGTTAAGAACGTTGCCACCGCCCTGGAAAGCATGAACGGAGCGCTGGCGGTAAGCCCAGCCAATCGCGTCAATCAGAACACGACGACCTGGCAAGGAGAAGAATTTGACACGAGAGAGGATGCCCACCTGCGTGACGTGGCGAATCCAACGGCTCCTGAGATTAACACGATCGGCCCTGACGAGTCTCCCAACGTCGAACCGACGATTTCGCCATAGCCGCCACGTTTGACGGCCTGACCGCATTTCAAGCGTTTTCCCCCAAAAGCCCACCCTCCCTCCCCCCAGGGAGGGTGGGTCTTTGTTAGGGAGAGCCAGGGACGTGGCTTCGTTCGCTACGCTTCTGGCTCTCCCTTGGCTTTTATTCGATCAAGTGATTGGTTTAAGAGGTGATCCGCTCGTTGGATCATCCGATGGGACCTAAGCACATGATGATAGCTGACATGGGTAAATCTCCGAGAGATGCGAATGATCTCTTGCGCCAAGGGAATGAGTCCCGGATGTTTCACCGGATACACACCGGTGAGTTGTCTGACGACCAGTTGGCTGTCGAGAAAACACCGAACCGCAGAGGCCCCGAGCTCAGAGGCAAGCGTCAGTGCCTTGGCGAGCGCCCGGTACTCGGCCTGATTGTTGGTCGCTTCCCCAATGGATTCGGCGTGCTCCCGAACGACCCGCCCTCGAGGGTCACACACCACGACCCCAACCGCCGCCGGCCCCGGGTTGCCGCGTGCCCCGCCATCAGAATACACCTGCCACGGAGGAAGGGTCACCGGTAATTCACGAACTGAAGGGGCAGACCGACATCCTTGGAACTGACCAAGGTCATCGTCGCCTGGAGGGCGTCTTTGCTCTTGGAGCTGACCCGGATATGGTCCCCCTGGATGCCGGCTTGGACTTTGAGGCCGGCCTGTTTGATCATCTGAATGAGCGTCCTCGCCTTGTCCTGCGGGATTCCCTGCTGGAGGGTGACCTGCTGCCGAACAGACCCCCGCTCTGCCGGTTCGATCGTTCCAAAGTTCAAGCTTTTAAGCGACACCCCGCGCTTGCTGAGTTTTCCTTGGA
The DNA here is from genome assembly GCA_016196785.1 of Elusimicrobiota bacterium. GTDB lineage: Bacteria > Elusimicrobiota > Elusimicrobia > 2-01-FULL-59-12 > JACPXA01 > JACPXA01. The sequence goes on along the minus strand of JACPXA010000162.1, from coordinate 15,236 downwards.
ATACCTCAATGACGCCTTTCAGGCGGCTTTCATCCTCAGCCAGCAGGGTGAGGATCCCGCCTTTCTTGTCCCACTCGATTCGGGCCAGACTACCCCGAAAGTCAAACCGCGTGCCGATTTCCTTACTCGCTTGGTTGACCGCGTTCTCGACCTCCTGCAGGTTGACCTGTGAGACGATATCAAAGGAAAACTCCTCAGCCATGGGCGTTCCCTCCTCTTCAAAAAGGTATGATCGAAGCGATGCGAAAGTCCCTGCGACACGCGAGCGTGACGACCTTGGGCTTGTGGCTTGCTGCAACCGCCGCCGGTGTGACCTTGCCTCCCACGAACGGCCCGACGGTTCGACGGATCCTCCTGGACGCCAAGGATATCTTTGATCCCTCTCTCCCCGGGGAACGCCGCTGGCCATTCACCTGGGGCAACGCCCTCCATATCCGGACCAAGGAACAGGTCATCCGCCGCGAGGTGCTGCTCCGTCCCGGGGATCTGGTGGATCCGATACTGATCGAAGAGTCCGAGCGAAACCTCCGCCGCTACCGATTCATCAAGCGGGCTGACATCGAACAGCGTGCAGTCGGCGAAAACCAGGTGGATCTGATCGTCCACACCCAGGACACCTGGACGACCTCCCCTCAGGCCAGCTTCGACCATGAAGGGGGCCAACTGACGTACAAGGCGGGGCTCCGCGAGCGGAACCTCCTCGGCTACGGCAAGACCTTCAGTTACTTTTATGACAAAAGCCTGGACCGCCGGTCAAATGAGTTGCACTATGACGACCCTCGACTCCTCGGGACATGGGCCCGCTTGCAGCTCGCCCTCGCCGACACCAGTGACGGCTCGGAGACGTCGGCAAGGCTGGAACGCCCCTTTTATTCCCTGCGAACGCCATGGGCGATCGGGGGCGCTGGGAGTCGGGTGATCCGCAAAGACCAGCTCTTTCAGAACGCGGCGAAAACCAGCGAGTTCAACCACGATCAACGGGGTCTCTCAGTCTCCCTAGGCCGTCGGGTGATCCAAGATCCCCTGTGGCCTCATCGGTTGACCGTGTCCTACCAATATCAGGAGGATCGTTTCTCACCGACCTCGGAGACCGCCGCGGCCACCCTCCCCGCCAACCGGACCTTGAGCGGCCCTTCCGTAGGCTATTCCTGGACCCATGCTCGGTTCATCAAGGAAACCTACCTGGACCGCATGGAACGCGTTGAAGACGTCAACCTCGGCAATGAAGCGCAGTTCTCGCTGGGTTATGCCCCAACGACCTTCGGCTCGCACCGGACGACGACGCTGTTTTCGATCATTGACAGCCAGGGGGGACAGCTCGACACGAGACGGTTTCTCCTCGGCCAGGCGGGGATGGTAGGACGAGCGGCCTCGGGAGGTTTGGAGAACACCATCGCCTTCGGTAATGTCAACCTCTTCATCAAGCAGACGTGGCGGTGGCCAAACACCACCGTGCTTCACCTGGAAGGGGCGTATGGGCACGCCCTGGACGGGGAGAACCAACTCGAGTTGGGGGGCAATACAGGCCTCAGGGGTTACAAGGTCCGCGCGCTCACGGGGAACAAGGCGGTGCTCTTGAATCTGGAACACCGAGTTGCCGTCCCCTATGAATTCTTTCACCTGCTCAGGGTCGGGGGGGCCGCCTTCCTGGACATGGGAGCCATCCAGGTGGCGGGACAGTCCCTGGGTCGGAGGGATTTCCGAACCGATGTCGGCGTGGGGCTGCGGATGAGCCCCACCCGCTCGACCCGTGGGACCGTCGCTCGCATTGACTTCGCCTGGGCCCTGAGCGACTCGCCCGGGACGGACCGCCGGCTCATCATCACCATCAAGGCGGGCCAGGCCTTTGGGGTGTTCAACAACACCCTGGTCCACGCGTTGCCGCAAGCGAGCCGCTCCCTGGAAGGGGAATCTGCGGAAGCCCGCTAAGGGCATGGTCTTACGGCTACGCAGAGGGTTGGGAACTCCGACACTGCGCACAGGGGCACAAGTTGCGAAGCTGTTGAAAGGTATAAATGCCCGTCCGGTGTCCATCACTCCATTGAAAGGTCAACGCATACCGGCCCACGGGATGGATATCAACAAGGTGAACCGGGGTGTCTGGGATCGGCACCTGACGCTGACGCAGATCGCGGCACAACGCGCAAGGGCAGGCTTGGCGGAGGGGGACCAACGGATACACCCCGACATGGCCATCCCGCCAGGTAATCTTGAGTCCCTCCCCTGGCAGGAGTTTGACCTCCTGGGGTTCGGGCATGGGTGCGTCCCCCGGCGCGTTCACGCCAGAGGCTCTCCCCAAAAGATTTCTCGCTTTCTCACCCGTTGACTCTACGAAATGCTCCCCTCCAAGTCAAACTTCCCCCTAACGGACGTTCTTTGCTACGATGAACCGCAGATATGGCGGTTAGTGTCATTCCGAGGAGGGTGAGGTCCCCACGTCGGTCTTTGCTTCAAGATGACGACCCAAGGACGACCTCCTCGGGACGACGTGGGAATCTACCGCCTCTCCCATGGACCGACAGTATTACGTGTACCTCCTGACCAATAAGGGTCATACTGTACTGTATACAGGGGTGACCAATAATCTAAAAAGACGGATTTACGAACATCGAGAAAAGTTCGTGCTAGGGTTCACTCAACGGTACAATGTGAGCAAGCTTATTTATTATGAAGTTCTTAATGATATCGAACCAGCGATTACTCGAGAGAAACAGATTAAGTCGTGGTCTCGGAGGCGAAAACTGACCCTCATCAACCGGGTAAACCCGGAATGGAAGGATCTGTATGACCAGCTGTGAGATCCCCACGTCGGTCTTCACTTCAATACCAATGCCCAAGGAAGACCTCCTCGGGATGACAGTCAAGATACTCCTCCCAAAGATTTTTTACCTCGTACTTCTTCTTATATTTATACCAACCCTGTTTACCATGCCAGGTCAATTACAGGCAGTTGAGAACAAGAGCCCCGGTTCTACCTCCACTGCACCATGGCGGGAGGAGCCAGTTCGCCTGCCCCCTTTCTTCTGGTACGAACCAGACCCCGTCCACGACCGGGAATTTTGGATGAGTTTACTGCTCTATTGGTACGGGCGGGAGGGTCATGATTACTACCGGTTCGTCGTTCCCTTCTATTTCAGCTCCCGACAGCACGACGAGCAGCTCCGAGTGATTTTCCCATTGGGGATTTGGTTCCATACAGCGCAAAGCCGGCTGACGCTGTTCGGCCCGTGGTATGCCAGGCGCCGCGGGGATCGTTCCACCCACGCGTTCTTCCCCCTGTACTGGCGGTTCCGCGATCCGGACCGATTCACGACCGTGGTACTCTTCCCGCTGTTCTATGATGACCGGGCTGAACAAACCCGCACCCTGATCAGCCTGCCGGTGTGGTACTTTCGCAGACCGGAGTCCACCACAGGGGTTGTGCCGCCCTGGTTTTGGCGCCGGAGTGGAGACTACGGGACGCAAGTGCTGTTCCCCATCTACTGGCGATTCATAAACCCGGATGGCCAGACCGTCGTGGCCCCCCCGTTCTATGCCCTTCGCTCCGCAGAGCAACAGACGGTGGGGTTCTTTCCCTTGTTCCATCGCCAGTCTTCCCCTGGCAGTGAGTTTCAGTTTCTTTTTCCACTATACGCTTACTCCTCCGATCACCCGACCCGCTGGCGGTTCTTGACGCTCCTCGTCAGCCGCGGGCGAAACGGCGGCGAAAGGGCAGGGCATCTCGGCCTCTATTACTATCGGCGGAGTCTGGGCGTGGTAGGGGGGGGTGCCCGGACCGGAGGGTTAGACGAGCGCACGGACGGTGTCCTTCCGTTGTTCCATTGGTCACGCACCCCCAGCGGGTTCACCTGGTGGTCGGGCCCCTGGTACTGGGAGCGAGATGAACGCTACCGGCGCCACTGGCTGTTCCCAGCGTACTTCTATGAAGGAGAAGACGAGGAACACCAGTTGATCTCCCTGCTCGCCTGGTATAAGCGGGACGGGCCGGACCGGCAGGGGTTACTTCCGTTGTATTACTGGTCGAGAAGCCCTGAGGCGCGGCGCGATGTGTGGTTTCCGCTCGTCTGGCGCTTTCAAGATCTGGAAGAGCATCGCACAACCACCGTCATTCCCCCATTGGCCTGGTTTACCAGCGGCCCGGACAGCGCCACCCGCGTCATCAACCCCCTGTTCTACCAGTTCCGGCGAGGCCCTTTGCGGTTGACCATCATCCCCCCACTGATGGACCTGAGGTCCGGGGATCATCATACCTTCAGTGCCTTCTTCTTATGGTGGCGGAACCGTACCACCTCACACTCCGTAACGGCGCTGTGGCCGGTGTTCGGTCTGTCCCAACGCGAGAATTACCAGCACTTCCTCTCGCCCATCGTATGGTACCGACGCAATGGAGACACACGGCGAGGGATCGTCCCTCCCTACTATTGGCGGCGGGGAACCGATGGGCAGGACGATGTGGTGTTCCCTCTGCTCTGGCGGTTTGACCGAAACACACGCCGGCTCCTGGTGATCCCTCCCGCGTATCGCTATGCCCGGCCCGGCCTCTCCCGACTGGGTCTGTTCCCGCTGTACCACCGCGGAGACACCGCGTCCAGCACGGAACGGATCGCATTACCCTGGTACTGGTACACCCGCACCACCCACGGCACCCTCGAAGACATCCATCAATGGTATCCGTTCCTTCTCTCAGGCTCCCGGCGCTCCAGCGACCAGGGGAAGTTCACCTCCGCCTCAGGCCGCGTGTTGCTCGTGTATGGCTGGGAGCGATATCCCTCAGGGTGGAGCCACGACCTCTTCCCCCTCTATGCGTATCGGCACAGGCAGCAGGAGTCCCGGTTCATGGCTCCGACCCTTCTACCCTTAGTGTATTACCAGCGGCGCACCGACCTCCTCCGCTGCTTTGTGTTCCCCTACTACCACCAACGGAGCGATAATTCTCAGATTGACATCGCGTTCCCCCTCTACTGGCGCTGGGGGGATGGTTCGGAGCGGACCACGGTGATCCCGCCGGTCTACCGGGCGACGTCCCCGGATGGCTCAACAACGGTGGTCTTCCCACTCGCCTGGCACAGGCGGCACGCCGATGCGGTGACCTCCGCGGTCGTCCCTCTGTGGTACTATCGCCGGGATCCGCAAGCCGCCGCACGGACACTGATTACTCCGCTGTACTGGTCGTTCCAAGAAGGGGAGAGCGCCTGGGGATGGGGGGGCTGCTATGTCTGGTTCCGGAGCCCGGACGAACGGACGAATGTGCTCTTCCCAGTCTATTTAAATACCCAGTCGCCCGAAGGCCGACTGCGAGTCATCTTCCCCCTGTGGTGGGATCGCGTCAAGGTGGCGGGGGTGGAACGGGTATACCGCGTGAGCGCCGCGATTCCGCTGTACTATCGGTGGGTGAGTCCCAATCGGACCATCTCCCTCGTCTTCCCCCTCTATTGGCATTCACGTTCACCGATCAGTACGCTGACCATCGTGCCCCCCATTTATACCGCCTCCTCTGAGGAAGAAGGGGAGCTCATGCAAACCGTTGGCGTGATGCCGCTCTTCAGCCACACCAAGCGTGGCACGACCTACCGGTACGTTCAGATCCTTGGCCGCCTGTTCGCGTATCAACGGGTCGGCGACCGCATCCGCTACACCTACCTCTTCGTCTTCCACACCCGCTAACACCGATCAAGAAGCGGCTAGCGCGCCGATCGTCAAGGACTTCCGGGCACAGGCTCTGAGCCCCCTTGAAAATGAGGTAAATTCGCCCAATACTTAAGGGTACGACCAGTTCTGGGGTGGCGGCCTACGGTCGCCAAGGGGGCGACCCCATGCGCTTCGGTTCACGATGGGTCAGGATAGCCAGAGAACGCGCATCAAGCGCGCTTCCCATGAGGGATCTGCGGATTCAGATCCCCTATGCCGTCGCCATGTTGTGCTTCATATGGTCCTTACTTGGGATACTCGCCGGCGTCTTGGTATTCCAATCCAAAACTTCCATCATCGTGGTGAGGGACGCGCTCTGGGCGATTGGCCTTGTGGCTGGGGTATTTTCCCTAGGGGGATTAGGTTTTGTTATCGTCGCTGCGCGGGGTCTGCGCCGGCCGGTCAAGGTACTGACCGAGCTCGTGGCTCGAATCGGGCAGGGGGACTACGCGGTCCAAAGCCCGTTCCACCCTTCGGAGAAATTCGGCCAATTGGCGGAAACCATCCGACACATGGCCGAGGATCTCCAGAGAACGACCGTGTCGAAAGCGTATGGTGAGCGCAAGCGGCTGGATCGTCTCAAGGACGAACTCATCGGGAGGGTGAGCCACGAGCTCAAAACGCCGTTGACGATTATCAAGGTGGCGGTCAACCTGTTGGGGGAGGGTGTGATGGGCCCCCTCTCCCAAACACAGACCAAGGTGGTCAGGACCACCAACCAGAATGTGGTTCGGCTGGAACAGTTGATCAATAATTTCCTCGACCTATCTCGTCTAGAATCGCGGCAGGTCCTCATGCACCGCAGCCCTGTTGACGCGCTTCGACTCATCGCCGAGGTCACACGGACCTTTCAGCCTGTGGCGCACAGCAAGCGCTGCACGCTGGCGATGGATCTCCCGCCCTTTCTCCCGCCAATCTATGGCGATCCAGACCGAATTCGACAAGTGCTCATCCACTTATTGGAGAACGCGCTGCGGTATGCCCGGGGACACATTATGGTGACCGCAAAAGCGAGCGATTCCGCTATTCACATGAGCGTTAGCGACGACGGTCCCGGCATTCCTCAGGAGGAGATGGCCAGGCTATTCGGAAAATTCGTCCAAATCAATCGGCCCACCGGAGGGGGAGGGTACCAAGGGACGGGGCTGGGTTTGGCGATCTGCAAAGAGATTGTGGACCTCCACCGAGGGAAGATCTGGGTGGAAAGCGTTGTGGACCAGGGCTCACGATTCCATGTGATGCTCCCGCAATACGACAGAGAGGCTCCCCTCCCCTCCGTGATGCGGCGGGCGGCGGATCAGGGCCAAGGACAGACGTCCCTGGCCCTTGTGGCGCTGGCCGTGTCTGATCTCGATACCCTAGAAGCGCGCTGTGGAACCACCGCAGTCGAACAGATGATCGCGACCATGGAGGAAAAGATCCGGGGGGAAGGGATCCGCAAGACAGACTGTTTGTATTGTCACCCTCGAAAAGGATTGATTGTCGTCCTCGCGGAAACAGACCGCCGGGGCGGGGATATGATCAGCCAGCGCCTTCACCGTCTCGCCACCGACTTCGCGTGCTCAGGACCGGGGGGCCGTGTCACCCCCTCTCTCAAAGTGGGGCTGGCCGTCTACCCTGAACATGCCGCGGACACGGTTCAGTTGCTGGATATCGCCTTGCAGAACGCCGCCTAAGGAGCGCCTAGGAATTAGGCGAGTCGGGACCGGTAGATCGGAAAGCGACGGCAGAAGCGTTGGACCTCCTGGCGAATTTCGGAGAGAACCTTGGGGTCCTGCCGGTGAGTGAGTGAGCGGTCAATCCAGCGGGCGATTTGTTGCATCTCACGGACCTTCATCCCCCGCGTGGTCACCGCTGGGGTACCGACGCGAATCCCGCTCGCGATAAACGGCTTCTGGGGATCGTAGGGGATGGTGTTTTTGTTGACTGTGATCCCGGCGTGGCCGAGCGCGTCTTCGGCTTCCTTCCCGGTCAACCCTTTGGGACGAAGATCCACACAGAACAAATGGCAGTCGGTCCCTCCGGAGACGATCCGATAGCCCAACCCTTCCAGCGCCGCCGCCATCGCCCGCGCGTTCGCAAGCACCTGTTGTTGATACCGTTTGAAGCGAGGTTCGAGCGCCTCCCCGAACGCCACCGCCTTGGCCGCGATCACGTGCATTAACGGCCCACCTTGCGTGCCGGGGAACACGAGCTTGTCAATGGCTGGCGCGTACTGGGCCCGACATAACACCATTCCCCCGCGCGGTCCGCGCAACGTCTTGTGGGTCGTCGTCGTCACAAAATCCGCATAGGGCACCGGGGAGGGATACACCCCGGTCGCCACCAGCCCGGCGTAGTGCGCGATGTCCGCCATGAGAATCGCTCCCACCGAATCGGCGATGGCCCGAAACCGCGCCCAATCGAATACCCGGGCATAGGCCGAGGCCCCGACGCAAATCAGCTTGGGCCGATGTTCCTTGGCTAACCGTGCGGCTTGCTCGTCATCCACGAGTTCAGTGTCTGGCCGGACCCCGTAGGCCACCACCCGGAAATACTTCCCTGAAAAGTTCAGCGGATGGCCGTGAGAGAGGTGTCCCCCATGGGACAGCTCCAACCCCATGATCGTATCGCCTAGGTTCAACACCGCTAAGTACACCGCGATGTTGGCCTGGGTGCCGGAATGCGCCTGGACATTGACATGCTCGGCGCCGAAGAGCTGCTTCGCCCGATCAATGGCGAGCTGTTCCGCCTGATCCACAAATTCACAGCCGCCGTAGTACCGCTTCCCCGGATAGCCCTCGGCGTATTTGTTGGTCAACACGCTCCCCTGCGCCTCCAATACCGCCTCTGAGGCATAATTCTCAGAGGCGATGAGTTCCAGGCCGTCCGCTTGACGGCGGGTTTCATTGAGGATGGCGCGGTAGACCGCGGGGTCTTGGCGTTTAAGCAGTCGGGTCATGTGGAATCTCCTGATGTCTCGGGGGGTGGAGGGAGCTGCGCTTGTAACCGCTTGAGACAGGTGGTGATCTCCTTAAGACACGCTCGGTATCCGTCATCGGTCTGGCCAATGGGGTCGCAGATATCGCCCCCCTCAAGCCCGGAGCCTGCCCTGAGCGAAGTCGAAGGGCCCTCCCGCCCTTCCACACCCGCAGCCTGCACATAGGTTTTTAGGAGAAAGGTCTTTGACTGCGCCTCCGGGTACAGCGCTTCAATGACGGCCCGATGGGATTGGTCCATGGCCAAGATGACATCCGCCCTGTGGACCTCCTCGACGGTGAGCGGTTGGGACCGATGGCGGCTGATGTCTACCCCTTCCGCTTTCATCAGTCGGACCACGGGGTCTGGGATTTGCATCAGCGGAGAAGCGGCGACCCCGCAGGACCGGACCTGGACGTCCTCCCGGTGGGCTTCGCGGAGCATCTTCTTGAACAGATATTCGGCCATAGGACTTCGACAGGTGTTCCCGGTACAGACAAAAAGAAGGTTCATAGCTGCGTCTTGGGGATCGCTCCCTCCCGCACGACCAGCCATGGGGTCGTGGTCACGTCGAGCACGGTGGATTCTCGCTGGAGTGGGGTGGTCCCCCCATCAAGGATCAGATCCACCAGACCCCGAAACAGGCGCACCGCCTGACTCCCTCGGTTTGCCGCCGGCTCCCCGGACCGATTGGCGCTGGTCGTGGCGAGCGGCTCTCCGAGGGCCTGCAGGAGCGCGAGGGCGCTTGGATGGTTGGGAACTCGCACTCCAAGGGTTGTCCGTCCCCCGGTGAGCAACCGGCCGGCGGGTGACGCGGTGAAAATCAAGGTCAATGGACCAGGCCAGTACCGTTTGATGAGCCGACGCACGGGCTCACTGAGCGGTTCTACAAAGGAGCTCATCTGCTCCGCGGACGAAACAAAGTATACCAACGGCTTGGTCCAGCGACGCCCCTTGAGCTGATAAATGCGCCGTACCGCCTCCCGGTCAAACGCCCTCGCCGCAAGCCCGTACACGGTATCCGTCGGGAACACCACCACCCCCCCTCGACGAAGGCACTCGACCGCCGCCTGAACGCACCTCTTCTGAGGACGGCGAGCATTAACACGGAACACCTTCGTGGGGTCCTCACGTACGATAGTCGGCATTGAGCCGGACATACTCTGGCGAGAGGTCGCAGGTGAAATACGTGGCCCGTCCCACACCTTGGTGGACATCAATCGTGATCGGCAGGGAGCGGCCCCGCATGGCCCGATGCGCCTTAGCGGGGGGCACGCCGGTCGAGACCCCTCGTTTCGCCAACCACAACCCGCCGATTGCGACATCCACGCGTGACGGGTCAAGCGGCACCCCGGCTCGGCCGAGCGCGGCCCATATTCGTCCCCAATTGGGATCTTCGCCGTACCAGGCGCTTTTGACGAGAAACGATCCCGCCACCGTCTGGGCCAGTCGCCGCGCCTCTCCGTCAGATCGGGCGCCGCGAATGGTGAGCGTCACGGCTTTCGTCGCCCCCTCTCCATCTGCGGCGATGCACTGAGCCAGTTGGCGGCATACAGAATTGAGCGCGATCTGGAACCGTCCCCACCCCGGACGGCCCGGCCCCAGCCTTGGACCACTAAGGTCACCGTTGGCGAGGAAAAAGACGCTGTCGTTCGTTGAAGTATCTCCATCCACCGACAGACAATGGAAGGAGGGGGCCACGGCCACGCGGAGCGCTTGGGTCGCTAGTGACCGTGTGATGGCGCCGTCGGTCAGCAGGACGACCAGCATGGTCGCCAGTTGAGGATGAATCATCCCCGCCCCTTTGGCACAACCCCAGACGCGAACCCGCCGCCCCCTGATTTCGAGCTCCTCTGACGCGACCTTGCGCACCGTATCCGTGGTCAAGATGGTCTCCGCGGCTGATCGGCCGGATCGTTCTTCTCGCCCGGGGTGAGCGACACGCCGCGCCAACGCCTCAATCCCCCTCCGGACCCGACGCATGGGAAGGTATTCGCCGATGACTCCCGTAGAGGCGACCAGCACGTGGCGCGTGGCGATCCCCAACGCCCTGGCGGTCCAGGCACACATCGCTCGGGCGTCAGCGAGGCCCCGCACGCTAGTCCCTGCGTTGGCGCATCCTGAGTTGATGACGATCGCCTGGGCCCGGCCGCCCCGCAGGTGTTGTTCACTGACCAGGACCGGCGCCGCCTTGCAGCGATTGGTCGTGAACATCCCTACCGCGACGCACGGTTGGAGCGACGCGAACACTGCCAAGTCCTTCTTCCCCGGCTTGGCGGCAATCCCACACCGCCCCCCCGTTGCTAGGAATCCCTCCGGAAGAGGAGGACTATAGCGGCTAATCCCCCTCACCTTAATCCTCTCCCCCCAGAGGGGGGAGAGGGGAGGGTGAGGGGGGACGGATCACCTGTCCCATCAAATAAGCCCAAGGGTCTCGGCATAGCCGCCCATCAAATTCATGTTCTGGATCGCTGTTCCACCGGCCCCTTTGACCAAGTTATCCAACGCCGCTGTCACCACGGCATGGCGGGTCTTTGGATCCACATGGATTCCAATATGGCAGTGGTTGGTACTGGTCACAGCCAGCGTCTCTGGGAACTGCCCCAGTGGAAGCACCGCGACGAACGGTTCTCCGTGGTAGGTTGTCTCGTAGCAGCGGTGCAGTTGAGCCGCGGAGATCCGCCGCGCCAACGGCGCATACAGCGTTACGAGGAGCCCTCGGGTCATGGGGACCAGGTGGGGGACGAACACAATGGGGTTCTTCCTATTGCGCTTGAGCGCCTGTTCGATCTCCGGAAGATGTCGGTGGCCGGCCACCGCGTACGGGAGCAGATTCTCATTCGCCTCCGCATAGTGATATCGAAGCTCCAGTTTTTTGCCCGCCCCGGAAACCCCGCTTTTGGCGTCAATGACCACCGCGCCTGATCCTAGGAGGCGGTGCTGCGCCAGCGGCCAGGCGGCCAGGATGGCGGCGGTGGCGTAACAACCGGGGTTAGCGACCAGTGTGGCGTCAGCAATCGCTTCACGGTACAGCTCTGGCAACCCATACACCGCCCGTTTCAGAAGATGCGGCACGGGATGGGCGGTGTTGTACCATCGCTGGTACTGCTTGGGATCTTTCAAGCGGAAATCGGCGGACAAGTCAATGATGCGAAGCCCCCGCTGAAGGAGCTCTGCGACAAGCCGGCCGGAGGCGCCATGCGGCAGAGCCAGGAAGGTGAGCTCCGTATCGCGCGCCAGCGCTCCCACTCTCAATCGTTCGCACACCAAGGCGCACCGCCCGCGCAGGTTCCGGTGGATGGACGCCACCGGCTGCCCGGCGGCGGACTCCGAGGTGACATGGGTGATCTGCACCTGCGGGTGATGAAGCAACAACCGCAGGAGTTCCCCCCCGGTATACCCGCTCACCCCAACGATCGCCACACGAAGCATGTGAGCCTCCCGTTACGACCCCGCGATCAGTAAGACCACCTCACCTCGCACCGGTCCCTTGTCCAGACCCGCCAACACTTCGGTCACGGTTCCTCGCCGATATTCCTCAAAGACCTTCGTGAGCTCCCGAGCGATCACGACTTGCGTCTCAGGCCCCAGCGTTTGGCAAACCTCAGCCAACGTTGCGGCGAGGCGCTGGGGCGATTCGTAGCACACGATGGTGCGCTTCAGCCGGGTCGCCTCGATGAGGAGTTTCCGAAGCCGGGTCGGCCGACGGGGCAGAAACCCCAAAAAGATGAAGCCGTCGGTCGGGAGCCCGGAGGAGACCAGCGCGGTGAGCACCGCGCTCGGCCCGGGAATTGCCACCACGGGGATTTGCCGCTCATGCGCGGCTTGGACGACTGCGGTCCCAGGATCCGAGATCCCTGGGGTGCCCCGGTCCGCGACCACCGCTACCGACTGGCCGGCCTGTAAGCGCCGCACGAGCTGGGTCGCGCGACCCCGTTCATTTTCTGCGTGGAAGCTGACCAGCGGCTTCTGGATCCCGTAGTGGGCTAAGAGGGTCATCGTCTGCCGGGTATCCTCGCAGGCGATGAGGTCCACAGCTTTCAGCACGCGCAGGGCGCGGAGGGTGATGTCCTCAAGGTTGCCGATAGGGGTGGCCACCAGATAGAGGGTGCCAACACCCATAAGATGGGGGTGAGATCAGGCGGGAGAGGCGGTCATCGCGCGGCCCACGACCCGCAAGAACGCCTCCACCACCTTGGGATCAAATTGGGTGCCGGCGGCGCGTTCCAGCTCGGCCTTGGCCGCCTCCAGCGGCATGGCTTTCCGATACGGTCGGTCAGCGGTCATAGCCCGGAAGGCGTCAATGACCGCCACGACCCTGGCACCGAGGGGGATCTCCTCGCCCATCAGCCCTTCCGGATACCCTTGGCCGTTGTACCACTCTTGATGGTAGCGGATCATGGGGGCGACGTCCTGCAAAAAGCTCACCGAGGTGACCATCTGGTAGCCGATCTCCGCGTGGCGTTTCACCTCCTGGTACTCCTCGCTGCTCAATTTCCCCGGTTTCTTGAGGAGTTCCTCGGGGAGCGCCACCTTCCCGACGTCATGGAGGAGGGCCGCAAACTCCACCTGCTGAATCAGCGCCTCCGGGAGCTTGAGCTCCTCACACACCGCGCGGGCCAACCGCCTGGCCTGCGCCGCCTCCTCTCGTCCGTAGGCGTCCTTCACATCAATCGTACGCGCCATGGCTTCCGCCAGCTCGAAATAGAACCCTTGAACGCGGTGGTAGAGCTCCACGTTTTCGAGCGCCATCGCCGCGTGGTTCGCCAGCACCGACAGGAGTCGGGCGTCAAACTCGCTGAACGCCTTCGAGGCCGTGGGATGGCTGACGTTCAACACCCCCACCATCCGGTTCTTCACGCTCATGGGGGCCGAGAGGAACGATTTTCCCGCATACCGCTCCCGCGTGACCTTTTGAAAGCGGGCGTCGGTCTCAATATCACGCACCACGATGGCCCGCCCGGTCTGTGCCACCCGGCCGGCGATGCCCTCCCCGACCGGCACCCGCACCGCCTTGGCAATCTCCGGCGGCATCCCCCGCGCGGCGAGGACCTCCAATTCCGCCCGCTGGGGATCCACCGTCATCAACGATCCGGAATCCGTCTTAAAGAGGTGGCAGGTAGCGTCCAGGATCGCCTCCGCCAGATGGTCGCGGTCGAGCGTTCCGGTGGAGGCCATGACCTTTTCATGGACCCCCACCATCAAGGCCAAGAGCGACTCGACCTGCGAGACCTCCCGGTCCAGCACCCGACGGAGGTCCTCCCACACCGGGACCCCCAACGCGCGCAAGTGCCGGTCCCGCAACTGGGTGAGGTACCGATGGGCCACCACCCCGACAATTACTCCGATCAGACCGACGAGAAACGTGAACATAGAATCGCCAGTAAGCGTATCAAAAATCGCCTGCACCGTCAACTAAAACTGTTATAATCCTCCCAATGGCTCAGACGAGCAGTCGTGTCAAGGAGGTGCTGGCGGCGCTGCACCAACGGCCCCAGGTGGTCGCCACGCTGACCGCGGCAACCATTGTGGAGGACGCCTTGACGGCGGTGCGACATGAGGCCGACTTGATCGAGCTGCGGGTGGATACCTTGCCCCCTCACTATCGGGACGGACAAGTGTTGCTTTCGTTAGTCCGCCAGCTCAAAGGGGCGGTGTCACTGCCGTTGATCGTCACCATCCGAGATCCGCGCGAACAGGAGGGCTCGCCGGCCGGAGGACCTCCTCCCACGGTTCCGCTCACCGACGAGCTTCGGTACACGCTCTTTGAGGCGGTTCTCCCCCAGGTGGAGTTCTTGGATCTTGAGCTCAAGGCCAAGTCCTTGCATCAACGGTTGATCCCCGAGGCACACCGGCAAGGGAAAGGGGTCCTCCTCTCCTCGCACGCCGTCCAGGCGATGCCCACCCTGCCGCGCTTACGCAAGATCGCGGAACAGGCCAAGGCCGCCGGCGCCGACGTGGTGAAGATCGCGGCGGCTCTTCGGGTCCTGCCTGACCTATGGGTTCGTCCGTCAGCCCGCCGCGCGCGGTCAACTCTCCCTCGTGGAGCTGCAAGACGCGCTGCGGCTGTGCTTCCCGACTCCGCCTCCGTCGGCCGCAGCCTAATTCTCCAAGCCCCTGACAACCGCACCAGGGGTACAGTACAATCCGCCCGTGGAGGTTACCATGTCTACCAAAGGTCGGCCAATCCATGCCCCGAAGTTCAGCCGCTTGCTCCTCAGCATGCTCCTCATCGGCACCCAGGTCTCGGGCCTGGGGTGGGCCTCGCTCACCCCCCGGCGCGCAGCCCCACGGTCGGCCACGGTGCCCACCCCCGATCAGGCCACGCGCGCCCGGCTCAGGGCCGCCTACGGCAACCTCCCGCTCACCTTTGAAGCCAACCAGGGACAGACCGCCCCCCAGGTCCAGTTTCTCGCCCGGGGCGCCGGCTCTACCCTGTTCCTGACCCCGACCGAGACCGTCCTGACGCTCACCCCGGATCGCGTGCTGCGCATGACCTTCGTGGGGGCGAATCCGGCGCCACGGCTGGCGGGGCGCGCCGCATTACCCGGCACGGTCAACTATTTCCTCGGCAATGATCCGAAGCGATG
>JACPXA010000166.1 GCA_016196785.1 Elusimicrobiota bacterium | reverse complement strand
CAAGGCCGCCTGACCCACGTCTCCCATGTCTTCCGTATACTCATTCACGTAGCGTCGAACAAACACCTCTCCCTGTTGACGATCAAGTCCTCGGCCAAACGGTAGGGCATAGCCAAAGGCTGCGTCAGGGTGAGCAAAGGCATAGTGGATACTTGTCCGTAACCCCCGGTCTACCTCTCGGGCTAGCACCTGTCCCAGATCAATGCGAACGGCATCTACCCCTAAGGGGACCGGCAGGCGGGTTCGTTCCTGCCACCAGGTTCCTAAATCCAAGATTTTCATCAGGCGCTCAGCGGCATACGTTAGCTGCCCTTCATGGATCAGCACCCCCGCCTCAACCGTCCCTGCTGCTACCGCCGACATGATGCGATCGAACGGCATCTCCACCGGGACAAACTCCTCCAGCGCCAAGCGGAGCAGGAGCGCAGCGGTGGTGAGCCGTCCCGGAATCGCAATGCGCTGCTGATGGAGACTACTCAAGGGACGGGCGGTCCGGGCCACGACGATCGTGCCGTAGCCATCACCCATGCTAGCTCCTGAGGCGAGGATCCAATAGCGGTCGGCAAGAAACGGGTAGGCATGCGCGGAAATGGCGGTGATTTCGAGCTCACCCCGCAGCGCCCGTTCATTCAAGGTCTGGATGTCCTCCAGAACATGCTGGACATGACAGCCGGGGATTGCCACCTGTCCCTGGGTCAGCGCATAGAACATAAAGGCATCGTCCGGGTCGGGACTATGTCCAATGCGCAAGAGGCGGGTCGTCACCGTCCTCATCAGTGGTATTATCCTACTAAGCGCAACAACCCCTTGCAACTCACCTAGGGGATGGATCGTGAAACCAGTGGCGGATGACGGATTCGGCGGGTTTGTTGACAGGATAGAAATCGGTGCGGTCGGCGTCTCTCGTCGCGGCGTGCTCAGCGGTGGTCCACTTCCACCAATACACCCCAAACCACCAGGGTTCATCCCAGAACACCTTCAAGAGGGCGCTGTACGCCCTGGCCTGCACGTTCTCATCGGACACGCGATGCGAGGTGTCCAGTTCCCGCCATTGCCAGGGGCGGCTCAGTGTCCCTTGTAAGGACCGGTACCCCGCCTCGGTGAAGATCACCGGTCTGCCTGTCGTCCGACTGATCGTCTCGAGTGTACGGCGGTGTGGCCCCCAGGCCTGGATGATCTCTTGCTCTGCAGGAGACAGACTGGAGACCTTCAAAGGGAAGTAGGCGTTCACCCCCACGTAATCCAGCGCGTCCCAAAAAGGGACGGTTTGAAATTCCTCCCAGCCTGCCGCATACGTGAGCTGTCCTCGATAGACCCCACGGATCTGACGGATGAGCTCACGCCACTCTTGTTCACGCGACAGGGTTTTCCCAAGTTCCACCCCAACGACGAAGATCTCTGCCTTGCCTTTGGATGCCAACACCGCGTAGTGAAGGATAAACGCCGTATACGACTGGAACCATTCTTTCCATGTCTGCTCCGATCGCATGGCAATCGTTCCGGTCCAATCCCCCTCTTGAATCGCTCGATAGGACACCCAGATGTGCGGTTTGAGCATCACATGCATCCCCAAGGCATGGCCATCCTTCATCGCCTGAAGAATCCCAGCATCCAAGAGGGTATGATCGTAATCGGAAAACCACTGGGTGGACCCTGGACGACCAGGATAGCCTGACACCCCTGGGGTATCTACCCGTTCCTGATAGCCGAACGGGGTTAATGAAACCCATTCGACCCCTAAGGCCTGGAGCTTCTTCAGCTCCTCGTAAGAGGCGGATGACCCGTACCCTTGCCCCTCTCGATGGACATGCGCTAAGCACATCCCCTTTTGAAACACCGGCCGTGCGAGCACACCGCTGGGGAAACTGCTAAGGAGAAAGGCGGCACAGAACGTACACTTGACAGATCGTCTGATAGTTATCAAGATATCGTTAGTCATCATAACATACGGGGAGGTCCTATGAACCGAATCTTGTCCTCTGTCATCCTGGTGGGAACGCTTGCCGCCCCTGTCCTGGCGGAAACGTACCAAATTGATCCCGCCCACAGCAGTGCGATGTTCCGGATCCGACACATGGTCGGCAAGGTGAGTGGGCGATTCGACAAGCTCCAGGGAACCTTTGACTATGAGAAAGACCACCCCAAGAGTTTCCAGGCCACGGGGGAGATCGACGCCGCAAGCATCAACACCCACGTTGAGAAACGAGACGAGCATTTGCGCTCGCCGGAGTTCTTTGATGGGGCCAAGTGTCCCAAGCTCACGTTTAAGAGCACCAAAGTCGCTGAGGCGCAGGGCGACAAGCTGAAGCTGCATGGCGACCTGACCATGCACTGCGTGACCAAACCTGTCATTCTCGATGTAGAGTTTGGCGGGATCACCAAGGACCCCTGGGGCAATCAACGGGCAGGGGTCATCGCCACGACCCACCTGAACCGCAAGGATTTCGGGTTGACCTGGAACAAGGTGCTGGAAGCTGGCCAGCTGATGGTCGGCGAGGATGTCGAGGTCACCCTCGAGATCGAAGGCACTGCGAAAAAGAACTAAAAACCAGTCGTCCCGTCTCCGTTCCGTCTGCGACTCCCGACGACTCGTCTCGTTTCTCTCCCCTCTTAAAGACAGCGTTTAGTCAGCTCCCGCGATCCCAAGCCAGCATTTAGGTCAAGATGGCCATCTGACGGCGTGAATGAACGTGTGGGATACCAATGAAGAATAAATCGCCCACAAGCGATCTCTAATGAGTGGCTGGTCGTTCGGAAAGGTGTTCTTACTTGAGGCTTATCGAAGCCATTCGCGTGAAAAGGAATTCCCCAGAATAGGAAGGAAACGGGATGAAATCTCTCATTTCCCTGGAACACGTCGAACGTCGTATTTATCTGATCCGAGGCCACAAAGTGATGTTGGATAGTGATTTGGCTGAGCTGTATGGTGTTACAACGGGGAATCTCAATCTCACCGTTCACCGGAACAAAGACCGTTTTCCCGATGACTTCGCCTTTCGACTGACAGCGGAAGAAACCGACAACTTGAGATTGCAAATTGCAAGCTCAAGATGGGGTGGTCGTCGGTATCTTCCCTACGTCTTTACTCAAGAAGGGATTGCCATGCTTTCAGGAGTGCTCCATACGAAACGGGCGATTGCTGTCAATGTACTCATTATGCGGACGTTCGTGAAGTTGCGAGAGATGTTATCTACCCATAAAGAGCTGGCGAAAAAGCTGGAGGAATTAGAGAAAAGGATGGGCACCTATGACCAACAAATCCTCCGTTTGTTTGAAACGATCCGCGAATTAATGGCCCCCTCGCTATCTCCCTACAAGGAACCGAAGCGGAAGATCGGATACCAACCAAACATGCGATTGAGAGGTCCCTTGACCTGGGTTCAATAGTCCAACGGGGATGACTTAGGCAGATCTTTTGCTCTCCACGAGAAAACCCGGAAGATCCAAAATCTGGTGGAGCTGAGGGGAGTCGAACCCCCGACCTCTTCCTTGCGAGGGGACTCTCCCAAGCGACCATGTCCTAAGAAAAAAGGCGATTCTCGACAGTCATACGATCCCCTGGCGAATTGAGGGTTTGTCCTTAAAGACCTTTGGGTCCTCTATTACCTTTCGGAAGGGTCAACCAGAAACCGCTGAGGCTCTCTCCAGAAAAGTAAAATCGCCGCACGCGTCAGTATCCCCTCACGGATGAGCTCGAGCTTCTGTAGAACGACTGCGTCATTCTCTTCCATCGGGATCAAGCGACGTCCGCGTTGATTGCAAAGTATCCGTGACCTGCCCCACCGATTAGAGGTAGTTGGGGAATACACAGGAATAAATCACCCATATTCGGTCTCTAACTAGTCGTAGGACCACCCGATAGGCAATCCCATCGCAAGAACCGTGAAGGTCGGCCTGACCCGTAGATGGGCGGTATAGGCACGTCGGAACGTTTTTTCAAAGAAAGGGGAAGCAATGAAATCTCTTGTTCATTTAGAACAGATCGAACGACATATCTATCTGATTCGCGGCCAAAAAGTGATGGTGGATGCTGATCGGGCGTCTCTCTATGAGATAGAAACACGGATTTTAATTCAGGCGGTCAAGAGAAACGCTGAACGTTTTCCCGAGGATTTCATGCTGCAGTTGACGCGAGAAGAGCTCACACTTTTGAGATCACAATCTGTGATCTCAAACAAAGGACGCGGTGGACGCCGATATCAGCCCTATGCCTTCACTGAACAAGGGGTGGCCATGCTTTCGAGCGTCCTCCGGAGTCAACGGGCGATTGCCATTAACATTTTGATTATGCGGGCGTTCGTCAAGTTGCGAGAACTTCTGTCTACCCACAAGGAGTTAGCGAGAAAGATTGAGGAATTAGAAACCCGGGTGGGAACCCATGATCAGCACATCCTGAATATCTTTGAACAGATTCACGAATTGATGACCCCACTGTTCCCCCCTGCTGAACCGAAACGGCGGATCGGGTACCAACCCGACTTCAAATCGAGATGTCCCCTGACACGGACGCAAACAAAAAATCCCCTTCAGTAACGAAGGGGCTTTTGACTCCCAAGATTTTTTGTGGCCACATGAGTATAGATCATGGTGGTCTGGAGATTCCGGTGTCCGGTAACGGATTGAACTCACGCGCGTGACCCGCGCAGCGGGGCACGTCGCGTGCAGTGATTTGTTAGATGCCCCCATTTACGCGCCCTTGTGCATGGTGTAACCTTGATCAATCAAGTACT
>JACPXA010000023.1 GCA_016196785.1 Elusimicrobiota bacterium | reverse complement strand
TGGGGGGCGGTCTGCCCCTGGTTGGCTTCAAAGGTGAGCGGGAGGTTGCCGTAGGCGGCCCTGAGCCGGGCGCGCGTGGCCTGATCGGGGGCGGGCACCGTGGCCGACCCTGGGGCCGTGAGCCGGGGGGGGAGTGAGGCCCTCCCTAGTCCCGATCCCTGGGTGCTGATGAAGAGCATGCTGAGGAGCAGGCGGCTGACCCTCGGGGCATGGATTGGCCAACCTTTGGTGGACATGGTTACCTCCTCTGGGTCCCCGCCTGCGCGGGGACGACGGGCATGGGCTTAATGGGTGGATTGTACCGCACCACGGCTTCGGCTGTCAATCAATGGGGGTCGTCATCCCCGCAGAGCTTGTCCCCGCGAAAGCGGGGAGCGGTAAGCGGGGATCCAGTCAGATCAAATCATCCGATAGATATCACCACTGGGGATTCCGATGCTCAATCAACTCCAATTTCCACGATCGATACCATTTCTTCATCTGTTGCTCTCTCAGAATCACGCTCTCCATGGTGTCATGGGCCTCATACCACAGCAGACGATGAACGCGATATTTCTTCGTGAAGCCATCCACAACATCAGTCTGATGCTCCGTGATTCGTTTAGCCAGATCGGAGGTCACGCCAACGTAGAGGGTTCCATTGCGGCGACTGGCGAGGATATAGACACAGGGCTGTTTGGGCACCGTTAAATCATACTGGATTCCCGCTTCCGCGGGAATGACGGTCCAAAAACAGTTGGTCGTCATCCCCGCAGGCCATAAGCGGGGATCTAGGTTCGAGAGAACCTTGTCCTGGATTCCCGCTTGCGCGGGAATGACGACATTTTTGACCGAAGCAAGAAATCGAAGTAAGAAAAAGATTTCTTGCTTGGGAACAGCTAAGCCGCTGCTGAGTATACGGGCACCGTCACTTCTTTGGTGGGTTTCGCATGACCCTGGAGCACGTTCTCCATCCATTCAGCAGTCTTCCCCGGGATCCAGATCTCACCGCATTGCAGACAGGCGAGTACCGGAACTTCCTCAAAGAGATAGACACGCCCCTTTATCAGTCGATCCAGGGTGGTCCGCTTCCTTTGCATTCGACCGCCACAGACGGCACAATAGGTGTAGCGCTTCATGTGTTTTTCTCCCTTCGTGTCTTAGGATCGAGCCATTTGTGCGGGTCCAACCAGTGAACGGTAATGATGTGCACAAGCTGCGCACCTACCGCACAAAGCACATAGAGCGGCTCATTTCCTCGAACTCTTCCCATGACAAGATAGCTCGGATACGGTCTATCCTGAGGATAACTCTGAAGGATTTCTCCGGTCGCAATGACCTGTTTCACTTCTTCCAAAGAAATCACACGTTCATCGCACCGCTGGATCGCATGCATCGTCATACGATACCGTCCAGCTCTCACCAGGTCTCGAATTCGATGAATCACAGCCTCAGTCTAACAGAAACTACAGGAACTGACAAGTTCCTGTATAAGTTCCGAAGCAGGAAATCGTTTGGGAGGCAATGCCAGATAGGCCCGTGTCGTCATTCCCCTCGATTGGGACCTTCGAGGGCAGGCCCTGGGTCCCCGCTTCCGCGGGGACGACGGCTTCATACCCCCTAAAGATTTCTTGCTTCCGGTCGTTAGGGTTGGTTACTTACGGCAGGAGCCGGAGGTGGGGTTGATCTCGAGACGTTGGAAGGGAGGGAGCTTGGTGAGCTGCCGAAGGTCGCGGATGAGGAGTTGGTTTTCCCAGAGGAAGGTCGGGGAGGCGTGGACATTAAGGCTGTGGGTGAGCTGGATGTCAGCCGTGAGGAGGTTGGCCCCGTCGGTCCGCACGAGCTCTTCGATGGCGGTCGGTTCAAGGTGGCTCGCGAGCGCCGCCTGCTGCCATGGCGCCTGGGCGAGTTCGCCGAACCGTTTGTCCAGGTATGTGAGGAACTGGGCGGGGAAGCGCGTCTGGATGATGAGTTGTCGGAGGTCTTCCGCAACCTCCTCCGGCCCGTGCATCGAGGTAAAACCTGCGGCTGGCGTCGTGGCTCTGTCCGCGATGTAATGCCAGTGGAAGGTGGTGTCAGGAGGAATGAGCCGGCGTTTCCTGGCGTCTAGCAAGGTCAGGGACGCTTGTGCGCCAAACGGGCATTGGCTCATGATGAAGACATCTAAGGTCTTGGCCTGCGGTAGGCGGTGAGGGAAGGCCATCACGTCGCTGAGGAGTCCCGGGTGAAGCACGTAGGAGCGTGATAGGCCCTGAGGCGTTGAGGGGGTAACGGGGACCAGCCACCCGCGTGCTTGCATTTCTTTGAAGCTGGGGGTCGCTTCCACGCGCTGGTCGAGCAGGAACAGCGGCAGGGGGAACGGTTGCTGGAGCAAGGGGCGCCACGGCTGGGCGGAGGGGTCTTGAAAATCCAACACCGTCTCGGTCAACCCCGGATATTGATGTTTCAACTGAGCGAGGGCGGGGCGGATGTTCAAGAGGGGGTTTGTCCGGTCGGTGAGGACCGTTAAGCGGATCCGCGGGGCAGGCTGCCAGTCGAAGCGGGCTTGGGGAGTCCCTGGGTGCACACATTTCCCTTGGTAGCCTTTGCGGCTGAAGTCAAAGTCCGTATAACAAGCAGGGATATCAGTGCGAGCGTGTGCCGGATCCACCGCGCGGATTGCCTGGTTCACCACAGCTTTCAGAGGTTCAACTCCGAAGGGGCCCTCATACCGATGATCCTGAATCCAGAGGATGGGCAACTCCTCCACGTCAACTGTCCCGTGAGGGCCCGTGAACCGGTGCGACGTTGAATCCTCCTGTACCTCGAACGTATGGATGGTGAGTAGGCCCCCGAACGTCTCCCGGAGGGTGTTCAGGAGCGCTGTGAGGTTTCTCGCACGGGGGTCAAGCGGCAGAAACGCCGCCTCCAGCGTGACCAGGGGTGAGGGTCGCTTTGAGGGGGTAGGTGGTCGCACCGTGGTTTTCTTGATGGCGCAAGACCACAGCCCCCCCGCTACGGCCATCACGAGGATGAGGCGCGGCCATTTCCCAGTCATCATTTTTTTATTATATCTCTTACAGTTTGAGGAAGGAAAGGATGAGCAGGGTGCGTTGTGAGG
Source organism: Elusimicrobiota bacterium (assembly GCA_016196785.1). Taxonomy (GTDB): domain Bacteria; phylum Elusimicrobiota; class Elusimicrobia; order 2-01-FULL-59-12; family JACPXA01; genus JACPXA01. The sequence goes on along the minus strand of JACPXA010000023.1, from coordinate 1,622 downwards.
TGAGCGTCTTGTCCGGCGGCAGCGCCATCGTGGGTTCTTCCACGAGCGAGAGCTCGATCGGATCGCGGGAGGCGCGGACCAAGCTGGCGAGCCGTTCCAGCACCCGCATGGCGCCGGGCTTTAAGGTAGTGCTGTGGGGTTCAAAGAGTTGGCCGAGGTCCACCTTGGCGCCGCGGAGGCCCGCTGGGCCTTTCGGAGATGGCGTGAAATCCAGGCTTAACGGTTCAAGGGCAGACTGAGACAATGGCCGGGCCGGACCGTGTTGCCCCGGGATGACCGGGGTTAACGTGAACGGAAGCTCTGGAGCGCCGACGACGGACGATCGCCCGGGGAACGGTTTCCCCTCGAGGACCGCTCGGGCGTTCCCGAGGATCTCTTTTCGAATACGCTCCAGATAGGCCTGCACTTCTCGGTCGTTGGTGTGGTGCTCGAGGGCCCGTTGAAACATCTTGAAAGCGTCGGAGAGTCGCCCCATCTGGTAGAGACGAACCCCGGCCTGGTAGTACTGTTCACCGGTGAGGGCCTCGGCGGCTCGCACCAGGAGCGGCCGAGCCGAGAGACTAAGCGCGAGGAACGCCACGATCATCCAACGGTGATTAGAGCTCATTTCCCAGCCCCCTCACCCGGCCTCCGGCCACCCTCTCCCTCGAGGGGAGAGGGAGGGGGTGAGGGTGATCCCTTAATCGTGACGATCACCCCGCGAACGCCGACGGGCTGGATCCCGCCAAGCTGAAAATCCTGAGTCGCCCGCAGCCGCAGCCGTTCCGCCAACGCCTGGATGACTTTCATCCCTCGGGCGTTCCCCAGCATGGCGTCACTCTCGGCGAGCACCACCTCGAATGGCGGGGCGCCGTGTGCTCGGAGCGCATCCCCGGCCGCGTCTAGGAGCGGGGTCGCTTCCGGCATCCACTCTGCTCGGTCTAGCTGAAACAGCCGTCGCGTGGAAAGCTCAATGACCTGTTGTCCTTCGTGCGTGTAGCGCACCGAGGAGAACAACACGGGGTGACCCCACTCGATGTTCCGTTGCCCCCGACGATTGACGGTGAGGAGTTGCGGGGTATAGATCGTTTCCACCGCGAGAAACGTCCGTCCGTGATCGTTGCCCGACCACACGAATTGCTGAGGGACCTTGCCGATGCCCTCCTCTGACCAGCTCGCCCGGCCTTCATGGTCAATGACCAGGAACTCCCAGTGATCAACCCGGTCCCCGGCCTGGGTGGGACGCCATTGGATAAACGGGGCTTGGGGAATTATTGGCCACCACGGGTGGACCAGCGCCGGAGCGGTCATGACCGCGGTTTGAGCCATCTGCATCTCCGGGAAGGTGGGTTTCGCGTTCAAGAACGCCACGAGATGATCGTCGGGGAAGGCTTGCAAATCTGTCAGCAAGGCCTCCCGAGGCGGCTCCGCTTTGCCAATGGTCAGCCGTTCTTTCGATTCGCCCTCGATGGTCACCGAGTAACCTGCGCCTGCCGCAGTACTCGCAAACAGTTTCGGGGCAGTGATCACCTGCGGTTGACTCACCGCCGGCGTCACCGTCTCCCCCCCCCAGCCACTCCCCCCCGCTGTAAACAGTATTGCGATAGTAAATAGTGGGGCCAGAAGCGTAGCGAACGAAGCCG
>JACPXA010000161.1 GCA_016196785.1 Elusimicrobiota bacterium | reverse complement strand
GCCGGGGGCGTGGCTCCCCCCACACTCCTGGGATGGAGATGTGGCATTGTGGGCAGGTCCCTTCATTCAAACGAAACTGCATCACCTCAAAGCCACAGCGCTCGATGAGTAAGGTACGACAGGAAGGGCAGTAGGTGTTTTCGTACTTTCCCACCTGGCCAGGAAGGTTGCCCGCGTACACATAGCGTAGCCCTTCCGCTTCCCCGATCTGGGCGGCCCGAATGAGGGTCGCTGGAGAGGTGTTGTCAGGGTCCTGCATCTTGTAGTCCTTGTGGAAGGCCGTGACATGCCAGGGGATGTCCGGTGAGATGGAGGCAATGAATCTCGCGATCTTCGTTAACTCGTCGTCAGAGTCATTGAACCCCTGGATGGTCAGGGTGACGATTTCCAGCCAGAACTTCCGTTCATAGAGCCAGCGAATCGTATCGAGGACATTCTGTAGCACGCCCCCCAAGAACTGGCGGTAGTACTTGTCGTTGAACCCCTTTAAGTCCACCTTGTAGAGATCTACCCAAGGGTGGAGGTAGTCTAGCACCTCAGGGGTTCCATTCCCGTTAGAGATATACGCGGTTTGCAGACCACGTTGCCGTGCCTCTTGGAAGATCGCCACCGCCCACTCACTCGTAATGAGCGGCTCATTGTACGTGCTCGCCACCACCTTCGCCCCATAGCGTTCCGCCATCTCCAGGTATTCCTTCGGTGTCACCTCAATCGGCGGCACCCCCGCGGTGGGGTCCCTCAAGGCCTGACTCGTGATGTAATTTTGACAGTAGGCACATCTAAAATCACAGCCGAGCATGCCGAAGCTCATGGCGAGGGAGCCGGGGAGGGCGTGAAAAAAGGGTTTTTTCTCGATGGGATCGCACTGGATCGCTCCCATGTAGCCCCAGGGGACGTAGAGCGTTCCTCCGCGGTTAAAGCGGACCCGGCAGATCCCGTCTAAGCCGTCGCGGATAACGCAGCGATGTCCACAGGCATAGCAGCGGACCTTTCCAGCCGGCAGGATCTCGTAGAGCGTTCCTTCGCGGGTGTGTTGACCGAGCCGGTCACCGAGCGCGGGATGGGTGGCTGTAGCCGGTGGGCGTTCCATCACAGTTCCTGCATCCGAACATCATGCGGTGAGCGGCGACCCACTGATACGCCCGCGCGGTGAGCCATGGAAGGCCGGGCAGATGCTCCAAGAGCCAGGCCAGCGGAGCGCCACCTGGCAGGAGTCGGATGACGGCGGGGATTGCCGCCGCTCCTGTCAGGACACGACCACCCGGTTGGGCGAGATGGAAAGCGTTCCAAAAGCGTTGAGAGTCCATGGGGCCCGCCAGGCGAGCCGCCTGCGGATCTTGTAAGGGGAGAAACGTCACACGGCGGTTCCGGTCCATCCAGGCGAGTAATCGCCGAACCCCGATGCACAACCGACAGGCTTCATCATATAAGAGGACGAACATCGGCTCGGCGTTCATTCGGTTCGCAGGATGCCAGCGCGGGGGAACGTCTCGTAGAGGAACTGATAGGCTCGTTCCACCTGCGCCCGGTCTTTGCCTTCAATGGTGACCAACACCTTGTATTCCGCATGATCATACCGAGGGTAGGACCCGATCGCCACCCCGGGAAACCGTCGCTCGGCCTCAGCCATCGGTGCCGCGATGTCACCTTCTTCGAGCGAGGTATAGATTTTCTTGAGCGCGAAGGGTGGTTGTCGGAAGCGTTCCTTGATGGCGAGGAACTTTTTTTTGAAGATCGTTGGATCCCCCGGCAGGATATAGATGTTCGACACACGGACAACGGGGATGTTCAGGAAGGGATCACGGATGAGTTCCGCCCCCGCTGGGAGGTCCGCCATTTTTAGGATGTAGTCGTTGACCTGATCTCGATAGAAGGTCTTGAGGCTGGTGGCGAACTCCTCGTTTCGCACAAGCCGCAAGCCCAGCGCCTGGGCGATCCCTGCAAAGGTGACATCGTCATGCGTTGGGCCTACCCCCCCGATCGAGAAGATCACATCGTACCGGGGTTGCAGGAAGGCAAAAAAGGTTTTCAGCACGGGGAGCTCGTCGGGGATGGTGAAAATCCCCTTGAGGGGAAGTCCCAGCTCGCGAAGCTCCTGGACGAGAAAATTCGCGTTCGTTTCGTGGATTTTTCCAGAAAGGATTTCGTTCCCGATAGCGACGATCGCCGCAATAGGCCTAGAGTCTGCCATACCTTACTATACCACTTAGGCGTAAGTTTTGCGTGGGAACACGTCGGTGACGAGCGAGCTCACTCGATCTAAGAACAAGAGGCCATTCAGATGATCCACCTCGTGTTGCAACACGAGGGCTTCGAAGCCCTCAGCTTCGATCGTCAGCGGTTGGTCGTTGACCCCCAACGCCTGGACTATCACGCGCGTCGCCCGTTGGACATTCGCGGTGAAGTCTGGAATGCTGAGGCACCCTTCCCGCACCGTCCGGTTGCCCTCCCGGCGACGGATGACGGGGTTGATGAGTTGAAGAAGCCCGTGGTTTGTCCCTTTCTTTTCTCGGGCCAGTGGGCCAACATCAACCACTGCTAAGCGCTCACGAAAGCCCACTTGTGGTGCCGCTAACCCCACACAGCGAGGGTGGGCGCGCATCGTGATCGTCATCGCCTCCAATTGTTTCAGAACCTCTGGGGTGACGCAGGGCACTCGAGAACCTGCCGTCTTCAGGAGTGGATGGGGGAATCCAACAATGGCTAGCGGCTTCACCCGAGGAGAGTGTCCTAGAGGAGAGTGTCCTAAAGGGTGACCGGCTCCACTGAATTGATCGCCAACGTCACGGAGAGGGCCCGGCCTAACCGAGAGAGCCCGCCCCTGAACCGCTTGAGGTCTTGGGCTCGCGGGAGTTGCACCTCCAGCGACATCAGATAGACAGGTCGTCCTCGCTGCCGAAGGAGCCGCGTGGAAAGATCCGTAATATTTGCACCTCGATCGGCGAGCCAGCGGGTCACGCGGTACACGATCCCGGGACGGTCTGCGCCGTATACGGAGATCAGGTAGAGCTTGGCCGGAAGGATGGCGACGTTTCGCGTGCGTCCGCGTTGCGGCTGGAGGAAAATCTTGAGTCCCATTCGGCGTTCCAGGGCGTTTAACGACTGGCTTAGGGGATGGGACTGCGCGGAACGGCTTTCAGAGAGCGAGACCATCAGCAGAATGACAAACTGATCACCCAACAGCGCCATCCGGGAGTCCTCGAGGTTTCCACCGTGCACATAGAGGGCTTTCGAGACCGCGGCGACAATTCCCGGACGATCCTTGCCTACCGCAGCTACCACATAGCGTTTGGTTCTAGCTGGTGCAGCCGAAACGGAATACTCGGACAGGCTCCTAAGCATCTGGAAATTATCTTACCATAAAAAACCTGTTGAACCGATTGAATTCTTGGGTAATACTTAATGGGAAGAAGAACATCGGGAAAAGGGGGAATCATGCGTAGGATGAGTCCTAAGTTGACAGCCGAGAGGCGGATGTTCTAAAGTACAATACCGATGAGTGCGGATGTTCTGGTCTTAAACCGAAACTTTTATGCGATCCATATCACGAGCTGGCAGCGGGCGTTGTCGCTCGTCTATCTGGATCACGCCCGGGTTGTGGATGAGGAGTACCGGACCTACGACTTTGAAGATTGGCGTGAACTCTCCAAGCTGATCCAGCAGCATCCCGCGGGGTTCGTCCACACCCCCACCTTTCGCATCGCCATCCCGGAAGTGATTGCGCTCCGTTTCTACGACAAGCTCCCGGAAACCGAGGTCAAGTTTACCCGCCGCAACATCTACGAGCATTACCGCTACCGCTGCTGTTACTGTGGAGGGAGATTCTCTTCGCAAGAATTGAACCTTGAGCATGTCATTCCACGGTCTCGGGGCGGACGCACCGACTGGGCGAATATCGTTACCGCCTGTATGGCATGTAACCTCAAAAAAGGCGACCGCCTTCCTGAAGAGGCCAGGATGCAGCTCTTGCTGAAACCGTCAAAACCCCGGTGGCGCGGGAGCGCCTCCCTCATCGTCCGCCCGCACATCAAGGTGCGGGCTTCCTGGCAGCGGTTCGTGGATACCGTCTATTGGAACACCGAGCTCGAGGAATAGGAGCCTGTCCGAGTATGGCTTTCATGGCGAACCGGCGGCTGTTGCGCCGAGCCAAGGAAGGCGAGTGATGGCATACTCGACGGCGGAGCGTATGCCGAGCGAGCCT
>JACPXA010000160.1 GCA_016196785.1 Elusimicrobiota bacterium | reverse complement strand
ATATCATATGGAGGTGATTCCCATGCGTAGCTATGCGGGCAGAATTCTTATCAGGGTCCCTAATCACGTTCATCAGGAGTTAGCGAGGGAGGCATTTGAGCGCGGCCGTTCAATCAATCAGCTTTGTTTAGAAGCGATTGTTGCCCGGAAAGCCCTCAAGAATTACAACCCTTGGAAGGCCATTGAAAAAGCGTGGGACAAGAACCGGGGTGTTGATGAAAAAAAGGTGCAACGGGACATTCTGAAGGCGATTGCCGCAGTCAGGCATGGCCGATAAGATACGTGCGGTTCTTGACACAAACGTTATTGTGTCCGCCCTCAGTAGCCCTCATGGCCCACCCGGCCAGATTCTCAAGGCCCTCAAGGCCAAACGTTTTATCCTTGTTTCCAGTGAACCTATGAATGACGAAGTTCTCAGGGTTCTCCACTATCCTCACTTGGACAGGTATGGTTTGGGCGAGCATATTTTTGACGTAGCGTTCATTCTTTGGGAGATGGCGGAGCTCGTGGTCGACCTTTCCCCCGTTAAGTTGTCCAAAGACCCCGATGACGATAAGTTTCTCGCGACAGCCGTTGGAGGCCAAGCAGACTACCTCGTCACTGGTGACGTGGGCGACCTCCTTCATTTGAGCGAATACAAAGGTGTCACCATCCTTTCCCCGAAGGAATTCTTATCGGTCTTAAGCAAAAAGTAAGCAAGAATTGCGTTTTTACGCCCCCCTTTTGCAACGGGGGGAACAGCCAAAAAGCGCACTTTGTGACCGCAGCGGGTAGATGAGCGAGGGCACGAAGACACCGGTGATGACCCCAGACGCCTTGATTGAGCAGATGAAGCGCGCCTGGAGCACTGTCCGCATTGCAGAGACGCTGGTCGAAGGCGTCAGTACCCTGCTTAGCGCGGCTTGTGCTCTATCATGTGCTTGACAACGCGTGCCGGGATACTCAGCAGGGGGGGATCACCCTCACGTTGGAGCCGAAGGACCACCGCTTCCAGCTGGTCATCGCAGATACCGGCCCCGGGATTCCCCAGGAACACCTCGAAGACCTCTGGCGGCCCTGGATGCGTGTCTGGCCTGAACGGAGCCGCTTGCCCGGTGTTGGCCTGGCGTACGTGTTCGCGGTCATGCACGACCATCACGGCCAGGTCCAGATGGAGAGCCACGTCGGGCAAGGGACCACCTGCATCCTCACCCTCCCCTCGGCGAGGATGTAAGACTCCCGCAGTCAATGTCTGATGTTGGCCTCCACCCATTCTTACCGTTCTTACGATCGGCTTAACGAATTGTAAAGAACGGGTAACTAAAAACCCCTGTCCAGCCGTTCCCATCGTCACTCCCTAACCCCCGCAGGTCACGCCAGGCCCTTGGGAGCCCAGGGGCCAAAAATTTACAAAAGCGTTACGATTCCGTAAGGCAATCTTAATCTCAGTTGCCTATACTTAGAGTAAGGCGTTTCCGAAATCACGCCTTTGTTCCGGAGCGTTGCCAAGGGGGACAATCCCATCAGCAAGGAACCTGGGGTGGAAGAACGAACCTGGCGGTGGGTTCGGTGGACCGCGACCGCGATGGCGGTGGTGTTTGTCTACTCGAACGTCCTCGCCCCGCCACTCCTGCAAGCGGGGTTTTGGGAAGAACGCCGTCAAGCCGTCCAGACACAGCGCCACATTGCCAACAGCCGTCTCGCTGGCTCGAGTCACGACCCCACTAATCCCCGAACCCCCTTCCCTTTCGATCGCTCCCCGCTCCTGCTGGCCCAACTCACCCCGCTCATTCCTGGGTCCGCCACAGACCTGCCACGCACCGTCCCACCCCCCTTCCTCGCTTCGGCCCCTCCCCAGAACCTCCCGCGGGTCGCACGCCGGCAGCTCTCAGCCGTCCCATGGCTGCAGCACCTCCCGTGGGAGTGGGTCACCGTACAAGCCATTGATTGGCCCGTGCAAGCCAAGGCCACGACGCCGATCGTCATCCATCTCCAAGATGTTCACGGCCATCCCGAAGCCCAACTGCACATTGGCCGAGCCCTGCTTCAACTCCTTGCCGCTCCACCCTCTGCACGACTAGCCACCCCGGACCTTCATAATGCTCCCTCTCCCCTCGTGGGAGAGGGTGGGGGTGAGGGGGTGCGTCCTCTTCCCACTTCACCCTTGCTGGTTGGCGTAGAGGGCGCCTCCGGCCCCTTTGTGCTCGACCCCTTTCGAGCGGTTCCTCAGGCCACCATCCGCCAGCACGTGAGTGAGGCCCTGATCCGCGAGGGTCTGCTCAGTGGCCCGGAATATGCGGGAATGACGGCCCCCGTGGCACCGATCCTGTGGGGGGTCGAGGATGAACCGCTGTATCTCGCCCACCTGCAGGCCTTCAAACAGGCCCTGCCTCTCCAGGCGAAGACGACCGAGAGGCTTCACAGCGTCTCTCGTGAGGTCAACCAGCTCAAGCGATCGGTCTACCCCCCCGCCTTGCAGGAACTGGATGCCCAACTGACGGCGTATCGCACTGGCACGCTGGAGGTTGGGTCCTATCTCCGGTTCCTGATGACGTTCGCACACCGGATCGGGATCAACGCGCCCGACAGCCAGCCACCGGTGGGCAGCCCGCGCTCGCCTCCCGCTCACCAGGCCAGGAGCACGTCACCACGGGCTCACGGTGCTCGGGCGTATCCTGCGCTCACGACCTGGCTTGCAGCCGAGGCGTTGGAACGAACGCTCAACCTCTCACAAGCGGACCGCGAACGCCACACCCTCCTTCGTCAATTGGCGGATCGCTTGACCCCGCAGGCCTTGCAGGGACTGATCTCACCACCGCCTTGACGAAGGCCGGCCTCACCCTGCAGACCTCCCCGGCGTTCCAGCGCTACCTCGACTATCGCCTGGTCGCCGAACGCATGGAGCCAGCGCCACTGTGGGAGGAGGTGGCCGCGCTCGAATCCACGTGTGTTGAGGCCCTCGCCAAGACCCCCCAAGCGCAGGCCTTGCTCCACCTCAGCCGGTACCTCGCGCTCGCGGAACGCCTCATCGCCTTGACCCTGACCCCGCACGAGTGGCACACCTACCAACAGGTCACCGCGGAGCTGCAGCGCGTGCGCTCGTGGCAGATGGTAGGAATCACAAACCTCCTCCCGCAAGACCGGCTGGCGCCGTTTGAGGACTTCTACCGCTATGCCGATCAGCGCACCCACGCCCTCGTCTCCAACCTCCTCGCCAAGATGGAAGCACTGGGGTCTGACCCCAATTCTATTGTCGTCCCCGCGAAAGCGGGGACCCAGAGACTGGATCCCCGATTGAGGCCTTCGGGGATGACGATTTCCCCTCGGATCGCTGTCCTTGTCACCGGCGGCTTCCACACCCCGGCGATCCAAGCCCTGCTCCATGAACGACAGATCCCGTCCGTCACCCTGGCCCCCAAACTCACCCGCGTGGAGGGCGATCCTCGCTCCCGATACCTGGAGGCCTTCTTCCCCGAACAGACGCCACTCTCCCGTCTGTTCCTCGGCGAAAAGCTCTCCATGAACCCCCCGCCCGCGCTGGCTGCTTCCACCGCCCGATTTGGCTACCCCGGCCGGACCGAGCTCGCCAGTGAGAACTACGGGTCCCTGGCCGGTATTGAAGCGCAGCTCCTCTCCCTGACACCTGCCGAGCGGACCCAAACCCACGCGGCCCTCGCTGGCCTTCCGGTCATTGAAGAGATCGTCACAGAGACCGTCACGTCAGGGACTCCACCCGGCGCCACAACCCGCTCTTCCCATCGGCAAGACGCTCACCCAGCGACCACTCAGCGAAGTGCCCCCACAGTGACGGAGCTGACCCAACGCCTCCTCGTGAAGTCACTCAATCCATCAGACCCCGCCAAGGCGCTGCGCCACCTGATCACTTTCCGCGTTCGAGTCCACCCGAACGGGCCGCAGGGATCAACCCCACTCCCACGGGAGATCGCTGCCCTCTCCCGAACCGCCTCTGCGGTTTCCACCACCGAAGTCGGCGACCACCTCATCACCCGTGCCGCCATCCCCTCCACCCGCTGGCACCGAGGCCGCCTCTGGCTCAGCCAATCTCTGTGGAAACCACTCCAAGCTCACCTCGATTCCTTCAAAACAAGGTTCACCGCCTACCAGCGTCCTGTCCTTGCCACATTCCAACTTCTTGCGCTCCCCATGGGGCACGTCTTCTGGTTCTGGCGCTGGGTCGAAGGCCGGCTAGGCCGGACACTCTCTCCCTGGGCCAAAGCAGCCCTCGAAGAGATCGGCTTTACCGGTTCCTTGCAAATGGTTGCATGGGCCTTGCTGTTTGGGCCGCTACGAGGTATAGCCACAGCACTGGGGTTGCCCCCAGGGATGACGGTGGTCAGCGCCCTGCTAGGGAAAGCGGTGGCGTTCATGCTGGCTCACACCGAAGCCCAGTACGTGCCTGGGGTCACCCGAAGGCTCGGTTGGCGTACCAGGCAGGATTGGAAGGATCGTCTTGCCTTAGTGGGGCTGGGGCTTGTTACCGCTGGGGTTGCGTTGGGTGGTGCGATGCTGGGGTGGTACTGGCTTGGTGGAAGAACGGTCGGATTCATCGTAGGGGGCACCGCTAGCCTTGCCGTAGTTACTCATCTCCATTTCCTTTATGGCTTACATGGCTTGTGGAAGCTCTACCGCCAATGGCTACTGGAGCTTGAGCCTAATCTGCAATGGCGGGTGGCTCCGACGCTAGGCCGATCGGGTCTCTCAGGGGCGGTAACCCAGCTGTGTACCATCCTGCAGCAGGATCCTGACCATGAGATACGAAGGATGGCGGCTGAAGCCCTGGGCAAATTGGGAGATCCGCAGGCGATGGTCCAGCTGAATGTCGAGGCACGACAGATCGTGCTTGAAGCGCTAATTCAGGTGCTTCGGATTGACACGGACGTCCGTGTAAGAAAGGCAACAGCCAAGGCACTAGGGCAATTTAATGATCTTCGGGTGCCGGCTCCGCTCGTGCAAAGGCTCTACGGAGATTCTCATACCGGGGTGCAACAAGCCGTTGCCGAATCGTTGGATCGGTTGTGTGCCTTTTGGGGAATAGACCAGCTAACGCAAACCCTCCACCAGGATCCTATTTGGGAGGTACGAGAAGGTGCCGCCTGTGCCTTGGGCTGGAAGGAAAATCCTGATGCAGTAATGTCACTGGCTCAAACGCTCCAACAAGACCCAGCACCCGCTGTGCGGTTAGCGTCAGCTGTGGCGTTTGGCCATATCGGCGACCCCCGCGCAGTCGATCCGCTGCTTCAGGCGTTCCAGGAGGATTCTGAGCCAATCGTGCGAGGGGCAACAGCCTGGGTGCTGGGTTGGTTGGCCAAGATGGGATCTTGCAGGAATCGCCGGCCACAAGTGGAGGCAGTATTGAGCACTCGGCTGACCACTGAACCCGACGAGGAGGTTCGTGGGGCAATTCAACGTGCGCTGCAAACGTTAAAGGAAGGAGATACCGGGACCTCTGAAGATTCGCCCTCAGGCTCTGTCTCCGTGGTTCATCCGTTCGATTTCCTGAACGAGTGGGCATTGGCCTTCCTTGGAATCCCTGGTTGGGCGGTTCTGGCATGGACTGGGCTAGCGGTCGTTCTCTTCCTCTTCGGTAGGCACGTCTTCAAGAAGCGAGGTCAAATAACGAAATGGCTGACCTTGACCTTGTTCCCCACCAGAGAGCGGCGATCCCCATCAGGCGCTTCCTCTCATAGCTTTTTGGGAACGGTGGGGAAGCTTCTCGGTATTCCTACGGCAGTCTTCTTTATCGTCCTCCAAATGACCTCGCCTGTCCAAGCGGCGAAAGGTAAAGCCGTGATCTTTCAGTCAACGGGTGAGGTCGCAGCAGTAACTGTTCAAGTCGAACCGGGAGATACCGTCTATGGTCAGCGTGTTCTTTATCGACACACAGAGATTGAGGACCGTATCTACGGTGAGGAACACCACCATGTAAATAAAGCCAATCCACAGTTCGAAGGGCGACCTGGAAACAGAATCGAACGGGGACGAAGAGCTAGGATCATGCTGAGGATTGGTGAGGTTATGAAGATCCCCGGACCGCTGAACCCGAAAATGGTGTTGAAGAAGTTTGGCAAAGACTTCTCTCCGGAAGTACGCGCTCAGCTGGAAGAGCTCGCCCGGACGTTCCAACCGACCGCTCAGCCCAAACCCAGCCCACTAACCCAAGGCGCTAAGGCCAAAGCACAACAACCAAAGAAGGTAACCGCACCCGAACGGCAAAAACAAGTACCCGTAGAGTCTCGAGAGCTCCAGAAGCACCAGGCTGCTATCGTTGTTTTAAGGGAGGAACAGGCTACGCTTGAGCAAAAAGTTCAAGGGCTACGTGCAGAAATCAAAAAAGCTGAGGAAACCCTCCGAG
>JACPXA010000159.1 GCA_016196785.1 Elusimicrobiota bacterium | reverse complement strand
GGGACGTAGCTGCCTTTCTGCCTTATGACGATGGCTGCGAAAGGCAACAAAGCAGCTACGTCCCCATGTACCATGTATAATAACCATATGACCAGCCAACCGGCGATTATTGCGCATGGGGGGGTCGGGTCGCCGCCTGAGTATCGCGATGGGTGCGTGAAGGCGGTTGAACGGGGAATGGAGATCCTGACCCAAGGGGGAGAGGCGCTCGAAGCGGTTGTACAAGCAGTGGCGATGCTGGAGGAGGATGGACGGTTTAACGCGGGTCGAGGATCCGTCCTTCGCCTTGATGGCGAGACGATCGAAATGGATGCCTCGGTGATGGATGCCGAGGGGCGGATTGGAGCGGTGGCGGCCATCAGAGGAACTCCCCATCCCGTGCTTGTCGCGCGGAAACTGTTGGAGACCCCGCATATCCTCCTCGCTGGGGAAGGGGCCACCCGATTCGCCGGGCAACATGGTCTCTCGGGTACCGTTCAGCCCAGTCAGGAGGCCCGGAGAAGATTCCAGGAGTGGCAGCGACGAAGGGGTCAGCCGACCTCCACGGTGGGGGCGGTGGCGCGAGACCGTCAGGGCCGATTTGCCGTTGCCAGTTCCACCGGAGGTTCCAACGTCATGCTCTTGGGCAGGGTGGGAGATACCCCCCTGGTTGGCTGTGGATTTTATGCCGGGGCAGCCGGCGCGGTGGCGGTCACCGGGATCGGCGAAGCGATCATCAAGCGAATGGTGGCGAAGGCCGTGTATGACGGCCTCGCCGCAGGGCGTGGGGTCCAAGCTGCTGCCCAGGGAGTGATGAAGCAGTTCCCGCAGGAGATTCCATTGGGGATTATCGCCCTAGACGTCACCCATGGGACGGTTGTAGCCAACCGACCGATGGCGGCCTTCCTGAAGTTTGGCGAGGGATCGGGGTAGAAGTTAGCGGAAGTAGTAGCGCGCTCCCAAGGCGGCGTCAAAATCGCCGCTAGCCCGAGGAGCAAGGACCAGCACCGGGCCTGCCTCCAGAAAGATGTCGAACGGTGACTTCGCTGGAAGGTAGTTCAATCCCACAACGCCGTGGATTCCCCATTCCGGATCGTTGGAAGTCACGCGGGTCCCTACGCCGAGGTAAAACGGGAGCTGGTGCTCCTTGGGAATTGAGAACACAGTAAAATCATGCCAGAGGTAACTGAACTGAAATTGGAACGTCCCGCTAGACCGCCAGCCTAGCAACCCCTGCACGGCCCTTTTTCGTCCGAGCCAATACTTTGCGCTGAATCCGGAGGACGCCCCCACCTGAAACCCTACGCCTAGATTACTTCCCCCACCGGGACCGAAGGATTGCGGTTCTGAACGGACAGCCGCCAACACCGGGGTGACCCAGAGGATGGCGCCCGTGACACCACCAACGAGAATCGAACGATGCCGTGTCTTCATCTTTATATAGAAGGAGTTATCCGACCTCTACTAGGACGTCGGTGCCTTCCACCTTCACGTTAAATTTTTTGACCTTGGCTGACGGATTCACCGTGGACACGCCAGTCGTCACGTCATACTGCCAGCCATGCCAGGGACAGGTCACGACTTGACCCTCTAAGCTGCCTTCGCCCAGGGGACCGCCACGGTGCACGCAGGTATTATGGACGGCGTGGAACGTCCCATTGACATTAAAGAGCGCGATTTCTTCCCCATCGGCGGTGACGGTGCTACCCATCCCCGGCTCGATCTCTTGGGTTGATGCGACTTTGACAAACTTGCCCATCGCTCCTCCTACTCTGAGAGAAAGACGCGACTATACAGCCAGCCTGCCGCCGCCCCGCCTAGAAAGGGTCCCACCCAATAGACGATGTGCCCCTTCCAAAAGCAGGCGACGAGGGCAGGCCCAAATGTCCTCGCAGGATTCATCGAAGCGCCCGTCAACGGTCCTCCGACTAAAATGTCGAAGGCCACCACCAGCCCAATACCGAACCCCGCAATCGCCTTGAACGTCCCTCGCTCATCAATGGCGGTGGCAAACACCGTCAGAACTAAGAAGAAGGTGAGGATGGCCTCCAGGAAAATCCCGACGCCGATGCTGACGTCGTTGCCTAACGCCGTGGTTCCTAAGTGGACTGACTGCCACACGGTCATCGGGAAGATCCCGCGAAGGCACAACGCCGCCAGCGCCGCACCCGCCAGTTGGGCAATCCAGTACGCGATGGATTTCCCCAAGGTGATCTTCCCCCCAACGAGCGCCCCCAGTGTGACCGCGGGGTTGATATGGCCGCCTGAGAGGTGTCCAATCGCTGACACCATGACGGCAACCACCAGGCCGTGCGCCAACGCAATCCCCACGAGCCCAACCCCTCCGTAGGTATAGCGATTGGCACAGATCGCGCCTGCGCCCACAAAGATGAGGGCAAACGTGCCAATCAGCTCTGCGAGACTCGCCTTCCAGGGACTGGTCATCGTTAGGTGCGGACGAGCTCCAATTTCCTCGCGGTGACGAGCCGCTGCTCGACCACATTCCAGTTGATGTTCTTGAAGAAGGTTTCGAGGTAGGGGGCCCGTTTCACCCCGTAATCAATGGTGTACGCATGCTCATAGACATCCAACACCAAGAGCGGCCAGACGAAGAACGGGACATGGAAGTGATGGGTGTCCATGACGTAGTTGTGGAGTTTGTTGTCGTAGAAGTTGAAGCAGAGGACCGCCCAACCTCTGGCACAAATGCCGCAGGCCTTGAAGTCCTCCAACCACTTCTCGTAGGATCCAAAGTCCCGATTGAGAAGCGTGGTAGTCTCCTTCCCTGGCCGGGAGCCTTTTCCTCCTAGGTTTTCGAAATAGAATTCATGGAGCACCGTGCCATTGAGCGCAAAGGTCTCTTCACGTTTCAGCTCACCGAACTCGCTATAGGTCGCGTTCGCCTTACTCCGGTCAGCTTTCTCAAGCCCGGTGGTGATCTCATTCAGTTTGTTGACGTACCCGACATAAAGAATATCGCGATGCTGCTGGATCTGGTTGTCGGAGAGCCCTTCACACTTGCCCTCCAACGGGTATTTCTTCGGTTCGTAAGCCATAGCGTTCCCCCTACTGGTGTAACTTTCTGTAGAAAGATCTGTTCGCAAGATCTTTCTTTGGGATTATAGATAACCCCTCTTCGACTGTCAAGCTGACGGCGAGGGCTGTCCTTCTAGAGCCTGTGACCTCCTTCCTTAAAGGAATTGGCGAGTTCCGCTCGGTTCAACGCCGCAGCCTCAATCCGCCCCAACGCTTGTGGAGTCAAGGCAGTAAACGCCCGGGCCAGATGGACGTTTTCTTCCACTTCATCTAGCGTCCGGCAGCCGACAATCACGGTGCTGACGGTCTGACTGAGAGCGTAGTAAAGAGCATCCCGCATGGACAAGGGGCCCTGCCCGAGACCGGTGAGGAGTGCATTCCTGCCGGTGACTTTCATGCCGATGATCCCCAGCCCTTTTGCCTGGGCTTGCGGGAGGACCATGTCAATGAACGACAGAAACCGCCGGTCCCCTGCATTGACTGGGCAAAGCACGGTATCAAACGGGTAGCGCCTGATCGCCTCGAGCAGAATGGCTGGGTCATAGTGACCGGTGATCCCCAAGAAGCGGACCAGCTTTTGAGTCCTTGCGGCCTCCAACGCTTCGAGGGCTCCACCGCCGGCAAAGATCTGATTGAGATCTTGCTGCGTCCGCAAGTCATGTAACTGCCAGAGGTCGAGGTGATCTGTTTTGAGGCGTTTCAGGCTATCTTCTAGAAGCCTCAGCGAACCCTCCCGGCTCCGGTCATGGGTTTTGGAAGCGAGGAAAATCCGTTTCCTGTGTTCTTTGAGGACTGCGCCATAGTAGTCCTGACTCTGGGCGTAGGCGGGGGCGGTGTCGAAGTAATTGACCCCCAACTCCAGCGCCTTCTGAATCACTGGGATCGCCTCAGTCCACCGACGATGAGTTCTCAGAATGCCCTCACCACCGAGGGCGAATAAGGTCGCTTTGAAGCCTGTCCGGCCCAGGGGGCGAGTCGGCATTGAGACCGGTTGAGAAGGAAGGGAATCCCCGATGGCCTGCAACGGTTTGACAAAGTTTGACAGCCCCACGGTCAAGAGCCATATCCTGAGCTGACAGAGGAATTCCCGCCTAGTCATATTGATACAATTATAGCAAGCTTCAAGAGGCCAGTCGTTCATTAAATCATGATATGATAGTGTACAGCGATTGGCACCAGTTCCCTTCCCTTTTCCGAGGGAAATAGATATGATAAAATCCCGACGATGGAAGTGCGTTCAATAGAAGAACTGACCGTCATTGCGACGGAAGTCCGCAAGGATATCATCCGGATGTTGGGTGCCGCGGGTTCGGGGCACCCCGGCGGCTCCTTGTCTGCGGCCGACATCGTCACGGCGCTGTACTTCCGGGTGATGCGGGGTGACCCCGCGAACCCCCAGTGGCCGGACCGGGACCGCTGTGTCCTCAGCAAAGGACACGCCGTCCCCGTGATCTACGCGGCGATGGCCCAGGCCGGGTATTTCCCGCGGGAAGAGCTGATGACCCTTCGCCAGATGGGCAGCCGCCTGCAGGGGCATCCGGATATGCGACGATTGCCTGGCCTTGAGGCCTGCACAGGGTCGCTCGGCCAAGGGCTTTCAATCGGAGCAGGGATTGCGCTGGCGGGTCGGCTCAACCGGCAGGCCTATCGGACCTACGTGATCCTGAGCGATGGGGAGTGCGAGGAGGGACAAACCTGGGAGGCGGCGGCGTTTGCCGCGTTTCATCACCTCGATAACTTGACCGCTATCCTGGACTACAACAAGTTCCAACTCGAAGGGCCCGTGAAGGAGATTTTGGATCTGGAACCCATGGCGGAGAAATGGCGGTCTTTCAATTGGATCGTTCGTGAGATTGATGGCCACAATATGGCGCAGATCGTGGAGACGTTGGAGTGGGCCAAGACCAACACCGGACGGCCCACCATCATCATCGCGCACACGGTCAAGGGTAAAGGGGTGTCCTTCATGGAGAACAACAATCATTTTCACGGGGTGTCGCCTACCCCTGAGGAAACCACCAAAGCCCTAGCCGAGCTAGAACGGGCATAAACAGAGGTAAAATAGGTGCCGCTTGAACGCAAGTTAGGATTAGCCACGCGGGACGCCTACGGGAAGGTCCTGGCTGAGCTCGGCCGCAAGTACCCAGAGATCGTTGTGCTGGATGGCGATCTATCCAAATCCACAAAGACCGACGCCTTTGCGAAAACCTTTCCGGACAGGTTCTTTAACGTCGGCATCTCCGAGGCCAACATGGTGGGGATGGCCGGAGGCTTGGCGGCGAGTGGGAAGCTTCCGTTTATCAGCAGCTTCGCCTGTTTCATGATGTGCCGAGCCTATGACCAACTGCGGGTCGCGGTGGCCTTTCCTCAGTTAAACGTTAAGGTCGTGGCCTCGCATGGGGGGATCAGCGTTGGAGAGGATGGTCCTTCCCAACAGTCCATCGAAGATATCGCCTTGGCCACGGCGCTTCCTGGGTTCACGGTGATCGTCCCCGCGGACCAATTCGCCACCGCTGCCTTAGTGGAGGCGATGGTCTCGTGGAAAGGACCGATGTATTTGCGGACAGGTCGTCCCAAAGCGCCACTCGTCTACAATGAGCGCCAGGCGTTTCAGATCGGGAGAGGGGTCACACTGCGAGAGGGGCGGGACGTCACGATCCTCGCCAATGGTCTGTTGGTCTTTGAGGCGTTGTTGGCTGCCGAACAGTTAGCGGGCCGGGGGATCCAGGCCGCGGTGGCCGATCTCCACACGGTGAAGCCGTTGGATCGTGACCTCATCCTTGCCCAGGCTCGTGCAACGGAGGCTATTGTTACCGCTGAGGAACACCAGATCTGGGGAGGGTTGGGGAGCGCCGTTGCGCAGGTCGTCGCAGAAGGTTATCCGGTGCCGATGGAATTTGTAGCGATCCAGGATACCTATGCGGAATCCGGAAAACCTGAGGAGCTGTTTGAAAAATATGGGCTTACCGCAAAACATCTCGTTCAAGCGGTGGAGCGCGTCCTTGCCAAGAAAGTGAGGCCGAAGCCGGGATGGGATTCCGTGAAGACGTTCGCCTTGTAGGCTCACGAGAAGCTGAGCGCCCCTTGCGGGGCGCACCCCACTTTGGCTTCGCCGCCTAGTTTTTCGCTCCGGGTAGTCGTGGATGAACCGTGTACCTCCAGCTAAACGTTCCCACCGGCTCAGCCAAAAAGGCTTCACTCCACCCATTCCCGCCCTCGGCCTCCTACGGAAGTTCCAATCTCGTTTGCTGCAATGGTATGACCGATACCGGCGGGATCTCCCCTGGCGAGAAACCACGGATCCTTATGCCATCCTCGTTTCTGAGATTATGCTCCAGCAGACCCAGGTGGATCGGGTCATCCCCAAGTATCACGAGTTTCTCCAGCGATATCCAACGGTGCGCCATCTCGCCAAAGCCCCGCTTCGACAACTGAAGAAGGTATGGTATCCTCTCGGCTACAATGACCGGCCGGTGCGGTTGCGAGAGATTGCGCGGGAGGTGGTGACCCGGTACGATGGGAAGATTCCGAATACCGCGGAGGGACTCTTAGCGATGGACGGGGTCGGTCGCTACACCGCAGGAGCGGTACTCAGCTTCGCCTATCGGCAGGATGCGCCCATCTTGGATACGAACGTCTCCCGCGTGCTCCGTCGAGTGTTTGGGGTAGACGGCGATCCCAAGCGGTCACCGGCCCAGAAACACCTCTGGCACCTCGCCAAGGTGGTCATCCCCAAGGGGAAAGGTTATCTCTTCAATCAAGCCCTGATGGACTTCGGTGCACTGGTCTGTACCGCCCGCAAACCCCTCTGCCTCCTCTGCCCCATGAACACCTTCTGCAAGGCCTATCCCGTCAACTAACATGTTATCATGGGTCCGTGCAATTAATGAATAAACCTCTTATTGACGTTGGAGTTGCCCTAATTCAGCAGGATAGCCGCTATCTCATCACGCAACGGAAGGGTGGCGACTCCTATGCAGGCTTCTGGGAATTCCCGGGTGGTACCCGGGAGCCTCACGAATCCTTGGAGGAATGCGTGGTAAGAGAACTGCGGGAAGAGTTAGGAGTGGTCATTCAGGTAGAAGCGAAAGTGTACGAACTCACCCACGAATATCCTCAGCGCGTTGTGCACCTTACCGTCTTCCGCTGTCAACTGATGTCGGGAGCCCCGCGTCTTCTCGAATGCCAGGCCTTCGAGTGGGTGGTACCTGAGGAATTCTCAGCGTACCGGTTTCTCCCCGCGGACCAGCCACTACTCCGATGGCTGAACTCGCTCTCCCCCCGCTGACTGCTTTCTTCCTAATGGGCGAGGCGGGGGGCGGCGGCGGTGGCGAGGTCGTGGGTGTGGGTTCCTTCCCTCAGGGAAAGCCTCACCTTGATGAGCCGGATGCGTTCGCGTTGTGCAGCCGAGAGCTCACTCGCAGGGTCTACCCCCAACGGCTCTTCCACCAGGCCTTCCTCAGAGGTTGGGCTGCCTACCTCCTCTTTGGTTTCCGCACGGAAATAGGTGAGTTGGAACTGAGTCACTTGAACAGCGGGATCTCCTGCCGGTTGTTGGTTGCGCAGTAAGCGGCCGTTGTCCCACTGGTAGGTCACAGGGTCCCCTGAGGCGGCGATCAGCGTCACGGAATTGGCGCCCGCTGACAAGAGGTGTTGCGCCTCCGTCACGTTGGTGGTCAAGGTTTCTAACAACTGTTGAGCGACATTGGTGATGCGGGTGGTCTGTTGGGTTGAGACCGAGGTGCGCATCGTCTGCCGAAAAAGCACGGTAATCGTGAAGGTGAGGATTACCCCGATGACGGACGCAATGAGGAACTCGGGAAGCGTAACACCATGTGCTGATCGGAGTGGTGAAGTCATGGGGTAGGGGAAGATGCCGGGGGCGGCTGGTGAGCGTAGGAAGAGGAAGCCGGGGGCCCGGAAGGCCGTGGAAGCCGCAGCGCGGTCGCGTCTGC